>JAZOSS010000035.1:0-39185 GCA_045657205.1 Eubacteriales bacterium | reverse complement strand
TTTATTGCCAAGCTTCAAATCGCGCTCAAAGAAGCAAATGAGACAGGATATTGGTTGGAACTTTTATATAAGACAAATTACATTACCGAAAGCGAATACAAAGCGTTAGATTCCGCTTGTACGAGTATTCGAGTAATGCTTGTTTCTTCTATCAATACAGCAAAGGAGAGACAATAATGTTTGTTTATTGCTTGTACATTAGCGGTTCTATGTCAGGGGATGAAATACACAATGCAAACGACGACTGTGCAATCTGTAAAGCATGGTCGAAAAAGCAGGCAATAAAGAAATTTAAGAGGATGTATTGTGATTTCGAAGAATCCGATGTTTTTCGTGCGAAATACAACAAACATGGAATCGCGGTGTTAACCGATTATTGATTTACGCACCTTTTTTGCGTTTTTACCTACACTTACGCACCGTTTACGCGCTTCTTCGCAGAAAACGACAAGTTTCGACAAGAAGCTTGTCGTTTTCAGTTATATTCGCCTTAGCGAGTTATATTGCTTCGCAGTTATATTTGGCTTGCACTAAGTTATATTGCCTTTTGGGCAGTTTTGGAAGCGAATATAATATAACTGCTGCGTAGCAGCAATATAACTTTTGCAAAGCAAAAATATCACTCCGTCGAAGACGGAATATCACTAAACACTAATAGCTATGTAAGAGTTCGAATTTATACGTAAAAACGGCAAAAAAATCTTTTTGTAGTCCATTGCAAAAAAAGCCAAGTCGAATTTCGACTTGGCTTTTTTCAACTAAATCCGCCTCTGTGGAAGAAATACATCTTACGGCAGCAGATGAGGCGGATTTAATTTCATCTTCAAAGTTGCTTTGTATCCCTGCACGATTTCATTAAATACACACAGCCTTCATCTTGATTTATCTTTGAAATTGTGATACAATGATCTCACCGATAAATAAGAATTTGCGGAGGTGTTGTTTTCATTATGTATATTAAAGCCAACGTAAGCGACGCAGAAATGATAACACGATTAGTGCAGAAAACTATAAAAACGATATACCCTAAATATTATCCGAAAGAAGTTGTTGGTTTCTTTTTGAGACTACATTCCTATAACAGTATCGTAAAAGATATTGAAGATGGTTTAGTAGGAATCCTCATTAAAGATGATAAAATTGTAGGTACAGGTTGCTACAGAGATAACCATATCACACGAGTGTACGTTGACCCGAAGTTTCAAAATCAAGGTTTTGGAAGCTATATTATGCAATATCTTGAAGATGAGATAGCAAAAACATATGATAAGGCTGTTTTAGATTCATCTTTACCTGCGAGTCATCTGTATCAGAAACGTGGATATAAAACAATAACTCACGAAAGATACGCTGTTGATAATGATGTAGTGCTTGTATATGAGATTATGGAAAAGAATTTTACGAAATCATCAACTGCAATCTGTTATGATGGCAAGGTTTTTGTTCCACGAGAGAATACAGAAAACGGCGAAGTTGATGGTGATACAGTTTTCACATACCACCAGAACGATGATATTATGTGGGCTGAATATAGCGGTGGTGATGTTATCAAAGGTCATATGATAGGTGCTGTTGCTAAAAACGGAGAACTCGATTTCTACTATCAGCATTTAAACAAGCAAAAAGAATTCCGTATAGGTGTTTGTCATAGTGTACCTAAAGTTTTAGAAAATGGAAAAATTGAGTTGCACGAAAAATGGAAATGGATAAATGGCGATAAATCTGAGGGTGCTTCTGTGGTTATAGAAAAGTAATAAAAGCTTAAAACATATCCACAGAGTATGAGTGTTGAGAATTTATGCGTGGTGTGCTATAAAAATCCTTATAAATTCCAATTTATCAAATAGATCCACAGTTGAAAACCACGCACCTTTTTATGGTATGATCAATACAAAGATATCAAAATGAGGATGGATCATGAAAAAAATAATTGCTTTTGTTTTATGTTGCGTTATTGTATTTGGTGGCGTTTCGTGTACATCACCATTCGACGGTGATACCGAAGGTGAAACGGAGATGTATACAGACACCTCATCAAATACTGTTTACGAGCTGACGTATGATGATATTATCGGTCGTTACACAACACTTCTGAAGGCAAAACTTAACGGGGAAGTGTTTGCAGAACCGAGTGATTTTGCAAATACAATAGAAAAAACACTTTCAGATATCGTTCGTGACGTTGAAGATCCTTCAATTATGGGATATGCCACGAAGGACATCAATGGTGACGGTGACGAGGAGCTTGTTTTACTGAGCAAAAGTAACAAGCTTTACGCTTTATTTACCGTACAGAACACCGTACCCGTTTTGCTTTTGAAACTTGATACGCTGTCAGCCGCAATAGCACCCGACGGTACCGTATATACATATCAGTACGTCAAAGATCAAGGGGATCACACACAGATCAAAAAAATAATTGACGGGGAGCTTGTCGGCATCGAATACGACGGTGTGATAAACGGCGAGAGCGTTACGTATTATAAAACCGAAAACGGTGTCAAAACCGAAATCACGCAAGAAGAAAAGAAATTGCTTGGTAATTCTCTTGAGTCAATCATGTTGAATCCGATGTATATAAACAAAACTACGGGATTTCGATTTGTATCGGCTATACCCGAAACAGCCGCAAATAAAGCACCCATTCCCGATTTTACAACTTACGACGGCATTATAGCTGCATATAAAACGATCGTGGAAAGCTTTTCCGAGTATAAGAAATTGGATTGGATAAACGGAAAGTTTGATAATTTGTTTACGATCACCGATAACGAAAGCTACGAAGTTTTCCACCAAATATTCCAATGCGGAATAAACAATATGCCCACGGAAGAATATCTCAGTAAAACATATGCTTCCGACGGAGATAATTCATATGGATATGCAAAAAAGGATATCAACGGTGACGGCATGGAGGAGCTGATATTGCTCAATGACAAATACGAGATAATTTCGCTCTTTACCGAAAAAAATGGCCGCGCACACCTTGTTGACGGTGTATGCCATGCGTGGATAGACGAAAACGGCAACATCAGAAAAGAAATTGCAACCGGCGGACAGGTAAGCCGTGACGGTGAGTGCTGCGTCTACACCCTTGACGGTACAACGCTGAAGACTGAGATAGCGGTCGGATATAAAGTAAATATCTATCTGCAAAAGGAAGGTTGGTACAAGATCGAAGACGGAAAGAAGATAGAAATTCCAGAACAGGAGGGGGAGTCACTTTATACCGCATATGATATCTTACCTTCGAGATATTCCGATAATGAATACACGAGAACGTTCGCGGATATAGAATTTATCCCCTTGTTTGATGCAACCGAAGCGGGAGAAAAGCACGTCGGTACGTTTACAAACGCTTGGTTTATATATGGAGATGCGATCACCGTATCTTCATTCACCACAGACGACGTAACTGCCGTTATCAAGTTTATTTACACGGAAGGGGAGTTTGACCCCGAAACGAATCCCGAACCGGTACAGTATATTACAGAACTTAACGTTCGGGCGCTTCGGTTCGGAAACAGATACACGTTTGAACAAGACGGCATAAAGGGATATATCGAGTTCGCCGTCGGTGCAGTATGGGTCGTCGTGACTGAAAGCCAAAACGAACACGTTGACGACAGAGCGTATCTCTTTGACCGCCCTCATATAAATTAATACAGATTTCATTAAGGATAATGTATTCTTTTCAATTAAATCGTAAAGCATAACAGATGATTAAATGATTAACTAATATTTGAGCTTTTGTAAATATTACAACAAATATCTTGAATCGTAAAATTGAGTGTGTTATAATACCCGTAATATTGCGTGCAAGTACAATCAGCAATAAATATATAGGAGGTTAAAAGTATGAAAAAAACTATTTGCAAGGTTGAATACGATACAGAAATGTCCGAACTTATTGCGAAGTACACCAGCGGTGAGTTTGGCGATCCTGCAGGATACGAAGAATCACTTTATGTAACGGCAGGTGGAAAGTATTTTCTTTATGTCAACGGCGGCGAAGAATCAATTCATCCCACGGAAAATATAGTAAGAATGTCCGCTGCAAAAGCAGAGAAATGGAAAGTAGAGCACTGATTTTATTCATAAAAAATCCCGAGGAAGCACCCTCGGGATTTTTTTATTCTTCTGTGTTATTGATATCCGTAACCGTTTCTTTAATACCTGAGCAAAGTCCTGCGATTGATTGAAGCTCACTGGGGATTATTATCTTAGTTGATTTGCCGTCAGCAGCTTTTGCAAACGCTTCGAGCTTCTTTAACATAAGATAGCCTTCTTCGGGTGATGCTTCGTTTATCATCTTTATTGATTCTGCCATAGCTTTTTGCACAGCAAGGATTGCCTGCGCTTCACCTTCGGACTCTCTGATCTTCTGCTCTTTAACAGCCTCAGCCTTGAGTATCTGTGCCTGCTTTTCGCCCTCTGCGGCAAGAACCTGGCTTTCTTTGAGACCTTCTGCTACGAGGATCTTACTTGCTTTTTCGCCTTCTGCCTTGAGGATAGCTTCACGTCTTTGACGTTCTGCTTTCATCTGCTTTTCCATCGCATCCTGGATTTCGGACGGCGGTATGATATTTTTAAGCTCAACACGGTTTACCTTGATGCCCCACGGGTCTGTTGCTTCGTCAAGGATGACTCTTATATGTGAGTTTATCGTGTCACGTGAGGTGAGAGTATTATCAAGCTCCATATCACCTATGATGTTACGTAGCGTTGTGGCAGTAAGATTTTCAATAGCCGCCAAGGGATTTTCAACTCCGTATGCGTACAGCTTAGGGTCTGTTATCTGGAAGAAAACGACCGTGTCTATCTGCATCGTTACGTTATCCTTTGTGATAACGGGCTGGGGAGGGAAGTCAACGACTTGTTCTTTCAATGATACCATTTTCTGGATTTTATCAATGAAAGGTATTTTTACGTGAAGACCTGTATCCCATGTGGCATAATATGCACCGAGTCTTTCAATAACGTATGCTTTTGATTGAGGCACTATCTTGATATTCGAAATTACTATTACAACGAAAAACAGTGCGACTGCAACTAAAATATAAAATATTTCCATAACTGTGACCTTTCTTGTTATTTATTTTTTACTATGACTTTTACGCCTTCGATGCTCTCGACGGTAACGACTGTACCGACGGGTATTGTTTCGCTGTCATACGAACGTGCCGTCCAGATGATGCCTTTTATGCTTACCTGACCTTTTCCGAGTATGTTGTTTATTTCCTCGGTTACGACACATTCCTGTCCTATACATCTGTCAGCATTTGTTTTAACGGTGCCGTGCTTTAGTATTTTACGGGACAGCTTTCTTGTGAAGATCAATGCAACGGCGGATACTACGACGAAAGAAAGTACCTGAAGCCAGAACATTTCAGGAAGAAAGCACCAAAGTATGAGCGATACGGCAGAGCCGAGCGCGAGCCATATCGTCGTCATTTGCGGTGTCACGATCTCTATAAGCACAAACAACACGAGAAAAACTACCCATATGATCCAATATTCCATATGTAATTCCTCCTTTGGTACTATTATACACATATATGATAAAAAAATCAATAATCTGATGTGAAATTGTTGATTTTTATATTTCAGCCGATTATCTGAATATTACTCGCTTTGTTATTTTTATCTCTTTTATTTAATTTATACACAAGAATTCCCCCACCGAAGTGAGGGAATTCTTATGTATTTGAGATTTTAAGGTTTACGCCTTTTTCTTCTTGATTACGAAGAATACTACTGCTGCTACAGCAACTACAGCTGCTGCAACGATACCAATGATACCACCGATGGGAAGTCCGCCTTTGTCATCATTTTTATCTGTGCTTGTTGAGTCTGCTGCTGTTGATGCTGTGGAGTCTGCTGTGCTATCTGTAGCCACTATCGAACCTGTTTCGTCTTCGGAAGGAGCTGTTGTAACGTCACCGTCGTTTGTTTCGCTATCACTTACCGTGTAGTCGATATCTGTGTATTCTTCATCTTCAAATACAGGAGGTATTTCACTGTAGTATTTGATCCACTGGATATCGATCGTTTCGCCGGATGTATCGCCTGCTTCATAGAAGGGGCAGAGGTAAAGCTTGGAGATGAACTGTGTCCAGTCATCGTAGCCTGTCATATCGAATACCATAGTGTGCCACTGTCCGTCATTTTTGAGACCTTTTCCAAGGTCGCAGTCATAATCTCTGCTAAGCTCCGGAGTTGTGGAGTTAAGGAAGTTGATTGCGAAACGGTTGCCCTTTTCTGAAGATGTACGATACTTGATGGCGAGGTATTCACCTGCGTTGTCCATGTTAAGACCCTGCGTAAGGTTACTTGAACCGATGATAGGATCAGCACCTGTAACTGTGAGTCTTACGAACTTGTCACCGTTATCGTCTGTCATATCTTTTGCTTCAACGGAACCGTTTGTAATGTCGAACGTTGCAGCTGCACCGTCAAAGTCGAAACGGTCAGCAGCGTCAAAGCCGCCCTGTTCTTCTTCTACGGGTTCTGTATCAACGGGGATGTCAACGTCAACGTCACCGTCGGATGAACCCTTACCTACCAAAGCAATAGTGGCAAGGTTTTTAACAGCCTTGGAAACTGCGATACTGTAACCGAGCTCGATCTGCTTTTGTCCGTCGTCTGTTGAAATGTCGCCGTCACCCATGTTAAGGCAGAAGCCGAGACGGAAGAGATCTTCGTTTTCAGCTTTTTTACCGAGAATGCTTGCAAGATCAAGCTTCATTTCGTAAGTTACGACTTCGGCATCCTTATCCCAGTTAGTCGCAAAGTTTTCACCTGCTGTGAGCTTGACATTCTTTCTTTTACCCCATGAGAAGGATATCATCTCGCCGCCGGAAGCAGGGTCGTAACCGATACCAACCTCAGCACTGTCATTGCTTTCGGGTTCAGCGTCAATATCCGTTACCGCAACCTGGAGCGACCAACCGCGGAACATATACATCTTGTTCTCTGCGAATGCACAGTTGTATTCGGATTTGGGAGCTTTCGCCTGAACAGCAAGGTAGAAATCGTTGCCGTTCCAGCCCATGTAGACCTTCATATCGTTTTTGAGGTAGTTTTCAACGTCTGTGAGTGAGGAAGGAAGGTTTTTACCTTTTGTCCAGTTAAAGTAGTCGCTGTAGTTTGAAAACTTTACAAGGTTATATTCGCCGGCGCTGATCGCACCGTCCATTTTGGGAGCTGTCTTGATGTAGCTAACGTCAAGACTCGGGGACGTTCCTTCTGTGTTGTTCTGGATTTCAACAACAGCAAATGTTGAGATTGCCATAGATAGAACAAGTGCTGCTGTTGTGATTAATGTAAGTATCTTTTTCATAAAAATCTCCTTATATTTTTTTTTGATACTGACTGAATTATATAACATAATAACCAAAATGTCAATAAGAAATTGTCAATAAAAACTGAATATTTACCAAACAAAAGTCTCTTTTGCACGTTTCGTCATTTCAACAACGGCACCGCCGATGTCTTCTGCCCCGAAAATAGACGAGCCTGCAACGATGACATTTGCTCCCGCTTCTGTTACGAGATTTACGTTAAACGTGTAAAGTCCGCCGTCAACCTCAAGGTCGATATCTCTTCCGGATCTCTTGATAAGCTCACGCGCGACCTTGCAGCTTTCGATAGCCGAGGGAATAAACTTCTGTCCGCCGAATCCGGGCTGCACCGACATTATAAGTACCATATCAACGTACGGCAGATACTGTTCAAGTACGGCAGGGTTTGTGTCAGGCTTTATTGAAATACAGGGTTTGATACCCAAAGAGCGGATATATTCAAGAACCTTTATTCTGTCGTGACACGCTTCGTGATGTATTGTTATGATATCTGCACCTGCTTTTGCAAAGTCGTCGATATAACGCATAGGATCGACTATCATCAAATGAACGTCGAACACCTGGTTTGAATGTTTGCGAAGCGTTTGCGGCACTATCTTACCGAAAGATATGTTAGGTACGAAAATGCCGTCCATTACGTCAATATGCAAATATTCAGCACCTGCGTTTTCGGTTGCTTTAACATCGTCAAGCAGATTGTTGAAATTTGCCGATAAAATGGACGGAGCCATTTTTATTCTTCTTTCCATTTGTCTTTTCCTTTCTGAATTTTTGTTTGTTTTCAACTAAATATTATACCTTATATGATGCAATTTGTCAATAGTTTGCTATAAGCTTTTTCTACTTGACAAATTGCGTATTTGCGGGTATAATGGTAACATAAAAAAGAAAGGAAAAAATAAATGAAAAAAACTCTGATAAAAATACTTTGCCTGCTTTGTTCGGCTTGCCTCGTTTCCTGCGGCGGTTCGGATACGTCAAGCGATACTGATTCTGACACGAACGTTCAAACAGAAGCACAGACCGAAACGGAAGAACCCGTTGTTGAATGGACACCCCCTACGCAAGAGGAGCTTGTGGAAGCTCTTATGAGGGAAGGAAAGATCGTTGCCGATTTCATACGTGATAATGGCTTTACATACGGAGATGCGTTCCTTAACCCCGCTATCAACTGGAAAGAGCTTGATGTGGCAAAAGCGCTTAACCGCAATGAAAGAATTGTATCATGTGACAGACTCGTTATATGGATAATGTACCGTGCAGGATTTACCGATCAGGAATATTACCACGGTATCAATGTTTTGAAAATGGTCGACTATTGTGAAGACCACAATTTTGAAAAAATAACATCGACACGCAAGCTCCAGGCAGGAGATATAGTATATGTCAATCCCGATGCAAAAGGCGATCCTCAGCACGTATTCCTTTGTGCAGGTACTAATCAGAGATTTGATGCAGGTTCAACTGCAAGAATAGACGGCTCAAGAGGTCCTCAACCTTTTAATGAACCCGTTTCGGGCTTTATGTTTGCATACAGACCGAATGCCGAAAAAATGCCAAATCCTTCGATGATGCACATTTTTGAAGAAACTGACGTAAACACGGCTAAAGTAAGCGATAAATCCGAAGTCGTTCATACGGAGAACGGCGGCGAAGGAACACATTCGATCGGATATAGATACACACCCGGTGAGTCGCAGTATGAACTTCATATGACTCTCACTTCTGTGTCAAAGAATAACATATATAACCAGAATGCATCGTTTGTCGGAGCAAGAATTCCCGAAAAACGAGTAAATCCAAGAAACCCGGGCGGTGTATTTGTAGCTTTTGATGATACAAACGAAGCGAGCCTTTATCTCGGTTGCGGTACGTATGACTGGAAATGGAGCACGGCAAACGCAACTCTTCCCATTCCCGAATCGTTCGCAACACCGCATAAAATAGCGGTCGTTGACACCGGCGACGTTATAAAATACTTTATGTATACGGATGCAGGTGAAGAATATCTCGTATGCACCATAAGAGTCAGTGCTGAAAGCGATCAGATATCTGTTCGTGACAACAGCGGCAAGCTCGTATATGCAGGGGTTGCAAAGGTTGAAGAAAACGGATATTTCGGAGTTTGGTCAAATTCAGCACAAACGAATACTTCCGATATTTCAATAAAAGAAGCATAATAAAAATTGCCTTGAGTTCAAGCGAATTCAAGGCAATTTATTTTAAAAGACGGGGAATCGAGCCCCGTCTTTTATCGTTTTTGTTGTTAATTTTCTCTATTTTCTTCCTGCTCTTCTTCGTCATCAGATCTTTCGTTAACTGTTACGGATATTTTTTCAGCTCTGTGTATGTCTGTTGTAAGTACCTTTATATCAAGATGCATATATGAAAACGAATCGTTTTCTTCTGGAACGTTACCAAGTTGTTCCATTATCCAACCGCTGAGAGACATACTTTCAAATTCTGCCTTGATGTCAAAAAACTCAAAAAATTCTTCGGTCATTACCGTACAGTCAACAGTATACGTATTTTCTGAGGTCTGTAAGAAGCTTTCAATGACTTCGTCGTGTTCGTCCCAGATCTCTCCAACAAGTTCTTCAAGGATATCTTCCATCGTTACGATACCGAGCGTTCCGCAGTATTCATCAAGCACTACTGCATCGTGTGACTTTTCTTTTTGCAAAGTCTTCAATATGTCGTTTATTTTATCGGATTGCTGAACGAATACGGGCTTTGTCATTATTTCAGATATAGCTTTAGGTGTTATTATACCATTTATATAGAAATCCTTTTGATGTATAACGCCGACGATGTTGTCAATATTGTTTTCGTACACGAGAAGTCTTGAAAATTTTGTGTTTGAAAATACTTCCGCTACCTGCTGCTTGTCGGCGTCAAGTGCAACGGCTTCAAGATCCATTCTGTGTGTGAGTATTTCTTCTGCTTTGAGATCTCTGAATTCGATAGCACTTTTGATAAGCTCACCGCTGTTGTCGTCAATGCTGCCCTCCTGCTGAACTTCTTCAACGAACATAAGCAGTTCTTCTTGTGAGGTCTTTTGTGTATCTTCTGTTTTGAATATCTTTGAAAGAAGCTTTTTCCAAAGGGAGAATAAGAAGTTTATAGGCGTTAATATAAATATCAAAACCCTTATAAACGGTGCTGAAAACATTGCAAATTTTTCGGGTGAATCTTTTGCAAGGCTCTTTGGGGATATCTCGCCGAAAATAAGAACGACGACTGTTGTAACCGCTGTTGATATAGTTGCACCGATATCTCCGCAAAGCTTGATAAAAAGAACCGTTGCGATTGATGCAAGCGCGATATTTACAATATTGTTTCCTATGAGAATAGCGGAAAGAAGCGTATCGTAATTTTCCGAAAGCTTCAAGGTAAGCTTTGCACGCTTGTTTCCTTTTTCTACGAGAGTTTTGATCCTCGTTTTGTTAAGTGTGGAAAATGCTGTTTCTGTTGCTGAAAAGTACGCTGAGAAAAGTACCAGGATAATCATTGCCGTAATTTGCGGTATATGATCGGTGGGCATAGTAAACTCCTTTTTTTGTTTTGGATCTGTATGACTTTGAACAGTAACGCAAAAAGGCATGCCTATAGCCGACACTTAAACCGACTACAGGTATGCCCGAATATTACATTGTGAAAATACTGTTACAATCGCCTTCGGCAGATTCCATGATAATTGTTGATTCCTTAAAAATTATTTTTGATGATTATATCATATACTGCCGTCTTTGTCAACTGTAAATGTATTAATTAATTAATTGTTTACTATTTTATCACTAAGTCCGTTAGTGATGCACCACTGTGCAAAATCTGACGATGCGGGTGTTTTAATTTCAGTGATTGCAGAAGAACCGGTAAGCACGTTTTCACCGACTGATGAAACTGAGCCGGGAACCGTCAGAGAAGTAAGTGCCGTACAATCTGAAAACACCTTATCGCCTATACTTGTTACACTTGAAGGAATAACGGCTGTATCCATGGCTGTGCAGTTATAAAATGCATAATTTCCTACAGACGTTACAGCACCGTGGAGTGCTACGGATTTAAGCGAGGAACACGTTGCAAATGCTCCGTTGCCCACTTTTGTTGTGTGAGTGGGAAGCGTATACTGATCGTTGAGTGCGTTGGGGTATGCTACGATCGTGCTCATATCCTTCGTGAAAAGAACTCCGTTGTATGACGTATACGCCGTGTTTCCGAGCGCAACTTCAAAATTCTCAAGATTTTCACAGTAGAAGAATATATATCTTCCGAGTGTTGTAAGAGTGGACGGGAACGTTACGTCTTTAAGAGCGTGACAGCAGTTGAATACGTAATCTCCCAAGGACTCAACACCTTCGGGGATATTCACAGATGAAAGGGAAGAACACTGCCAGAAAGCCTTGTTTCCTATTGCTTTAACAGTTTCGGGGATGGATACAGAACAAAGGTTTGTACAATGCCAGAAAGCACCGTCTTGTATTTCTGTTACACCGTCGGAGATAGCGACACAGCGGAGGGTAGTGTTTGAATCAAAACATTTTTCACCGAGCTTCACAACGGCAAGCCCCTGTATCTTCTGCGGAATACGTATTATGGGATCTGTGCCTACGTAGGAGGTTATCACAGCACCGAGGGGAGTTGCTTCATACGTGAAGAATGATGCATCTGTCTCCGATGCTGCTTCAAATAATGCTGTATATGCGGTCGTGTCTCTTGCTGCAACAACTCTTTGAGCATCGGTCACACCGTCATCCCACATTATGAATCTGTATCCGTCGTTAGCGGTTGCTGTAAGCGTTACGGAATATCCGATGTCATAAACGCCGCCTCCTGTAACAGTTCCTGCTGTATCCCATATTGAAACGGCATCAATTCTTGCCTGCTGTGTTGTATCGATTATGTTGTCCTCAACTATCGGAGGAGGAACGGAAGCACCTGAGCCGTTGATGTCGGTATCGGTGCTGTTGCCCGAACACGAAGCAAGGGTGAAGATCGTTGCTGCTGCTACTGATAAAGATATAATTTTTTTCATAAGATAAACACCATTCCTTTTATACTATTATTTACAAATATCAGCTCTGTATTTTTTGAAATATGCAAGCTTGACGCATATGCACACGATGTGTATTGCTACGGCAAGCTCTTCGTCTGAAGGATACGTAGGAGCCAAACGGAGGTTTTTGTCGTGTGCATCACGCCCGTACGGGAAGGTCGAACCTGCCTTAGTCAATGTAACGCCTGCACTTGAAGCAAGGTCGTACGTCAGCTTTGCAAGTCCGTCTGCGGTGTTAAGACTTATAAAGTATCCACCCTTCGGTCTTATCCAGCTTGCGATGCCTGCAGGGGCAAGCTCGTTTTCCAAAGTCGAAAGAACTATTTCGAATTTCGGACGGAGATGACGTGCGTGAAGCTTCATATGGTCAAGTATACCTTCGGCATTCTTGAAATATTTTACGTGGCGAAGCTGGTTTATTTTGTCAGAACCTATCGTCTGTACCTGCATTATGTTCTTTATCTGTTCTCTGTTGTTGTCACTTACTGCCATAAGTGCAACACCCGAACCGGGGAAAGAGATCTTTGAGGTTGAGAAAAAGTAGAAAAGCTTATCTTCATTTTCTGTTCCCTGCAAAAGCTTGAACAGGTTGAGAACGTTGTCGCCTTCGTCTTCGATGTCGTGCACTGCATACGCGTTATCCCAGAATATTCTGAAATCCTTTGCGGCAGTTTTTAAATTTGCAAAACGGCGTACAGTTTCATCAGAGTACGTAATGCCGTCGGGATTTGAATATTTCGGAACGCACCAGATGCCCTTTATGGACGCATCTTCTGCAACAAGTCGTTCAACTGTATCCATATCGGGACCGGTCGGCGTCATATCGACGTTTATCATCTTGATGCCGAGTGATTCGCATATTGCAAAGTGTCTGTCATATCCGGGAACCGGGCAAAGGAATTTCACCTCGGGAAGCTGGCACCACGGTTTATCCGAGCCGTAAACGCCATACAGCATTGCGCGTGCCACGGTATCGTACATTATATTAAGGCTGGAGTTACCGCCCAATATAATGTTGTTTTCGGGAATGTCAAGAAGCTCCGAAAACAGACTTCTCGCCTCGGGCAGGCCGAACAAAAGTCCGTAGTTTCTGCAGTCCGTGCCGTCCTGCGTTTTGCACTGTCTGCTGCTGTGAAGAACGCACAAAAGGGACTCTGTCAAATCAAGTTGTTCTGTGTTCGGTTTGCCTCTGGACATATCAAGAGAAAGCTTTTTTGACTTTATTTCTTCGTATTCCGCAAGAAGAGCACTGTATTCTGAAAGTGCTTCCTCATCGGTCATTTCATTGTATTTTTTCATAATATTCGTTCCTTATTAGATTGTCGATCAGAATTCCGCTGAACCTGTCGTGCGGGGGAATGCTTCAACATCTCTTATGTTAGATATACCGGTTACGTACATTATAAGTCTTTCAAAGCCAAGACCGAAGCCTGCGTGCTTTGCAGAACCGTACTTGCGAAGATCACGATACCAGCTGTAATCGTCTTTATCAAGCCCGAAGGATTCTATTGCGCGGTCGAGGTATTCAGGACGTTCTTCTCTCTGTGAACCGCCTATAAGCTCACCGACTCCGGGTACGAGCATATCCATTGCAGCAACCGTTTTTCCGTCGTCGTTAAGACGCATATAGAACGCCTTTATTTCTCTCGGATAATCCGTAACGAAAACGGGACGTCCGAACACTTCTTCGGACAAATATCTTTCGTGCTCTGTCTGAAGGTCGATACCCCATTTTACGGGATATTCAAACTTCTTACCGGATTTTTCAAGAAGCTCTATAGCTTCTGTATATGTTACGTGTCCGAAATCACTGTTTACGACGTTTTCAAGACGCGAAAGAAGTGTCTTGTCGAAAAAGTCATTGAAGAATCTGAGCTCGTCGGGGCATTTTTCCATAATATAGGCAACGACGAATTTTATCATTGATTCAGCAAGCGCCATATCATCGTTAAGATCGGCATATGCTATTTCGGGTTCCATCATCCAGAATTCCGCTGCGTGTCTTCCCGTGTTTGAACGTTCTGCACGGAACGTGGGGCCGAACGTGTAGACCTTTCCGAAAGCCAAAGCGAAGCATTCGGCATTAAGCTGTCCCGATACGGTAAGGCTTGTTTTCTTTCCGAAGAAGTCCTGCGAAAAATCAACAAGTCCGTCTTCGCCTCTGGGGGGATCATTCATATCAAGCGACGTTACGTGGAACATTTCACCTGCGCCCTCGCAGTCACTCGTTGTGATTATGGGAGTGTTAACGTAAACAAAGCCGTTTTCGTTGAAGAATTTGTGTATTGCATATGCGGCAACTGAACGAACACGGAATACCGCATTGTACGTATTCGTTCTGGGACGCAAATGCGCTATCGTACGGAGAAATTCATGGCTGTGACGTTTTTTCTGCAAGGGGTAATCGGGAGTTGATGCACCCTCTATTTCAATTTTTGTGCTCTGAAGCTCAAACGGCTGTTTGGATTCGGGGGTAAGAAGAATCGTGCCGGTTACAACAAAGGCACATCCGACGTTCTGCTTTGCAACTTCCGTGTAGTTTTCCAATTTTTCACTGTCAAAAACGACCTGAAGACAGTTAAAGCAGCTTCCGTCGTTTATGGAAAGAAATCCGAATGCGTTGCTTGCACGAATGCTTCTTGCCCAACCGCATACCGTTATTTCCTTTCCCGAGAATTTTTCGCTGTTTTCATAAAGCTGTGAAATTGTAATTCTTTGCATAGTGTATACCTCATAAACAAATATCTACGATCGTAATGACCTGATAAACGGATTAATAATTCGTATTATTATATAATACATACCCGCTTTTTTCAATACCTCTGCGGTAAAATTATCTGAAAATATTAAATAATTTTATAAAAATTTATCATTTGATCCATTTTGGAAGAAAAAAATACTTTGTTTTGTACAAATATAATTTTTTTTGAAAAAACACTTGACAAACCGAAAGAAATGTGATAATATATTCGGGCAAGGTTAAGAAAGCTTGTGTGCGAGTGTAGTTCAATGGTAGAATTCCAGCCTTCCAAGCTGGTTACGTGGGTTCGATTCCCATCACTCGCTCCATTTTTATGTACCCATAGCTCAGCCGGATAGAGCAACTGCCTTCTAAGCAGTAGGTCGGGGGTTCGAATCCCTCTGGGTACGCCATGTGGTGGATATAGCGCAGTTGGTCAGCGCGTCAGGTTGTGGCCCTGAAGGTCGTCGGTTCGATCCCGATTATCCACCCCATACGATAAAGCAAGCGTTCAGCTTGCTTTATTTTTTTTGCAAAAAATAAGTAAAAAAGTCAAAAAAAAGTTACAATTATATTGACAAATAAAATCAGATGTTATATAATGAAGGAAAATATATTTAGGAGTATATATATATGAAAAGAGCTCTTGTGTTATTTCTTGCGATTTCTTTTCTTTTTTCAGTTTTTGCAGCAACTGTTTCTGCAGCGGAAGTGAAGGACGGAAAGACTTCTGTTAAAACACTGGTCGCAATAGGCGACTCTATTGCTTCGGGTTATATGCTGCCCGACTATAACCCCAAGATAGACCGTCCCCGTACAAGCACGGCGGCTCCTGTCACTCTTGCAAAAGAGATCGGATATGATTTTGTTGATATGACAAAAGAGGGAACTACGACGGAAAGTGTTCTTAAAAATCAGTTCTCGGAAAAATATGAAGAATATGTAATTGACCCCGAAACGATGTGGTTTATAAACGGTCCCGACGGTAAGCGTCTTTCTTATACGTTTGACAACCGCGCAAACCTTGAAAGACTTAAAACTGCGGATATCGTTACCGTATCTGTCGGCAACTACGATCTTGTTTCGTTCTTTTCGCTTGAAAATAAAATTCTCGGAAGTCTTAATCCCGAAGAAGGCATAGAATTTGCAGATATAATTGAGCTTCTCGGTGACGTATGGAATGAAATTGATACAAAAACAACTGAGAGTGCTGAAAATCTCAGAGGTGTTTTTGAAAAGATCCGTGAATTTAACCCAAATGCAGTAATAGCTTTTCAGAACCTTTACAATACTTACCAACAGGTAAACGTTATCGAAGTGCAGATGTTTGTCCGTCTTATCACTCAGGTCCTTAATGCGAAGACTGAAAGAGTGTGCAGAAATATGGACGTTATGTACGTTGATGTTTATGAAAAATTTGACGAACATAAAGACGAAAATCTCATAAACATGGACTGCCCAACGCGCGAGGACTACGAAAATAAAAACTACCAGAATGACTCACATCCTACGCTTCTCGGACACAGATACATAATGGAAACATATCTTGAGGCGTTTGAAAAGGCGGGGATCCTTACGGAATATAAGGGTGCGGAGCTTGATGAAAGCTATTCTGTTACAAGAGATGAAGCTTACGAAGGCTTGAATAAAGCTTTGCCGAAGCAGATCGTTCTCAATACTACGGACGGTGATTATTCCGTTTCGGTGAAGAATTGGAAAACAGACAAAAAAATAGATTTCGATTCCTCGTCAACGCAGACACTGAAGGCAATAGCGGTGCTTGATGATGATACCGTTCCGGATTTTATAAGAAATATCAAAGAAATATCAATAGCGGTGGAAATTACAGGTACGTTTACTCCCCCCGCAACTACTGCACCTTCAACAACGAAGCCTGAAGATGATCCCGCTGTTGAAGACGATACGACAAAGGCACCCGTAACGGACGGCGCGGATGAAGACACGGATGCGGATACAGATGCAACAGTTACGGACGATACAGTTACGGACGATGATGTTATTACGGACAGAGAAACACAGGCACCGTCTGAAGATACGTCTTATACGACTGATGGGTATGAAACCGAAAAGAATACCGACCGCGAAACAAATAAATACAATGACAGCGATTACACTGACGACAGAGATGAATATCAATCGGGAAACAAAAAAGCTGTTGGTATAGCCATAATATGCGGAGTTATCGCTGTCGGTGCAATTGCAATCGGTGTTGCGGTTTATATTAATAAAAAAAGATTTTAATCGCCATTAAATAATTATTTCGAATATGTATTGACAAATGTATTTTTATATGTTAACATAACCTATGTATAAAAATAATCATTTTTAGAAAAGGAGAGAAAAATGAAAAAATTCTTAGCATCTATTATTACAGCGGCTATGTTGCTTTCAACTGTTTGCTTTGCAGCAGAAGAAGCTACCCCTGTAGAAACACCCGTGATGGTGGCTCTCGGCGACTCTATTGCTTCGGGATACAGTCTTCCCGACTACGACGACACGATTGACAGACCTAAGTCACAGCTTTCAGCACCCGTTTTGCTTGCTGATGAAATTGGTTACGACCTTGTTGACCTCACAATGGAAGGTAGTATGACGTACACACTTTTGTACAATACTCTTGCAGACGAGTACTGGACGTACGACATCGACCCCGAAACAGGTTCTTATATCTGGGACGAGGAAACCAACTGGTGGAAAATGACGTATGTCGATAACCGTGCAAACGTAGAAAAGATCAAGAATGCAGATCTCGTTACGATATCCGTAGGCAATATGGACCTTGCTTCCTTCTACGGCATTCAGACAGAGATCATGACGAAGCTTACGAGCGGTGAGATCAAGAGCATCGAAGACGTTACGGCTCTTATCGAAAAGATCGTAGGCGACATCGATGAAATGACGACGCTTTCTGCTGAAAATCTCGTACTTGTTTTCGACAGAATCCGTGAACTCAATCCCGATGCAACAATAGCTTTCCAGAACCTCTACAACGCTTACGAGCAGGTAGACGTTACGATACTCAAGGAAGCTATCCGCGCTATAACACTTACACTCAATGCAAAGACAATGAAGGCTTGTCTTGAAAATGACGTAATTTTCGTTGACGTATATTCAAAGCTTTATGCACACAGAGATGAAGACCTTATAATCCAGGATTGCGATTCTTTGATGGATTACATAAACGGCGATTATGAATCCGACCCCCATTTGACTGCTCGCGGACATGAATATGTCGCAGAAGCTTATCTTATGATGCTTGAGCTTCACAACGTTCTTCCCCAGTACACGGGCAATAATCTTCCCACAATGTACAGATGGTCTAAGTTCGGTTTCTTCAATGCAAAACTTCCTTCAAAGGTAGTTATCAATTCCACACACGGCGATTTTACAGTTGACGTTAAGGAATGGGTACTTGATGAAGATTACAATCCTATGGCTCCCAAGGATATGACGTTTATTGCAACAGCAGTTCTTGATCTTGATGATGTGCCTGCGTTCATTGCAAGAGATATCGGTACAGTTGGTATCTGCATAAAGGTAGGCAGAGGTTCACCCGTTCTCAGAGGTGATGCTAACGGCGATGGCAATGTTGACAAGGCAGACCTTGCACTTGTTGCAGAGCATATGCTTGACAAGACACCTGTTATCGTAGATAACGTAGACATAATCAGAGACGGAAGAATCAATGCACTTGATCTTGTGTTCATAACACTTTCACTTCTCAAGAAATAAGCAAAAATAACTTAAAAATAAAATTGGCTCAGTCATGGGATAACCCGTACTGAGCCTTTTTTATAAAAAAGATAGAGATGTTAGTGGAAAGCTTTGAAATAAAAAAACTGCCAATTGGCAGTTTTTTTGAATTTAACGTAATTATGAGTTGAAAAGTCCCATAAGGTCGCTTGGGTTGTGGTAGCAATATCCGTTTGCTTCTGAAGAACCGTCTTCGACTTTTATAGAACATCCGGAAACATCGTGAACGAACAGTGTATCAAATGCAGTTATAGGAAGACCACATGTTCCCTGAGTAAGAGTATTTATTTTTTGACCGTTGCAGCTTGCGGCAATACTGGTGTTAAGTGCAAAATCTTCAAAAACTATAGCCGGTTTATTATATGTTTTCTTCATGACTTTAATATACTCCCTTGAATCTCAAACACAATGTATGTACATCATTTTTAGTTATAATTGCCATTCACTTAATTAGTGATATTATATCACTTAAATATATTTTTGTCAATGTGAAAGGCAGTAAAAAATATAAAATTTACAAAATATTAATTATGTTATTTGTTTTAAAAGACATTATTTTAGTTTTAATTCGTTTGTGAGTGCGAAGTTTTCAGCTGAAATATCTTTTTCGAAAACGTATTTTCCACCGCAATTTTTGCACTCAAGTGTCAGAGCGTTGTCTGAAAATGTAAGTTCCGGTGAGCATGGGCAGTTGTTTTCATATATTCCCGTTGCCATAAGAAGATCGTCTTCTCTGTAAAGCAATTCTCCTTTTTCACCTTCGCAGTAACAGCTTACGTGACCGTCGGCGAGCAGCTCTTTTATAGTCAGTATTATGCCTGCAAGCTCTGACGGGTCGGGAAGGGAAGTATCTTCCTCCGTTTCTCCGAATAACGCCTCTGCGGATGTGTCGAGCATCTCTGCAAGCTCGTTAAGGGTTGCATCAATTTCAGCCTGCACTTCGTTTTCTTTGCCGATAAAGCAGATATCGACACCCGAATATCTGCAATTTAAGTAGAACATTTCACCTGAAAATATAACCGATTCGTTTACTGTGTATGTATGCTCGTTTCTGCAAATAAAGCACGGTACGGTAATACGAACTTTTCCGTCTTTTGCATATCTGATTGTCATTTCGCTTTTTGAGCAGGGGCATTTGACCTTGACCATTTCGGCGTTGAGCGAAAAGACGCCGACGATGCTTTTTATTGCTCCGCCGCAATGAGGACAACGGTATGCTATTGTAGTTTGTTTAGGCTTAATAACCATATTTTAATCATCCTTTTTTTGATTTATGTATCTTTCGTAGTAAAACAGATATTGCTGTGCAATACCTGCGTATGCGCCAAGACTGTCAATGTTGAGCGCACCGTCGTAATATTTGTCAATGACGCGTTTTATCCAAACATCAACCGGAAAAGCCCCGTACATTTCGCAAGAAAACAGTAAAATGCAGTTTGCAACCTTTTCCCCTATTCCTTTTACGGAAAGAAGCGCTTTTTTTGCCTCATCATATGAAAGAGATTCAAAGTTATCAAATACTCCTGCTTGCCATTTTTCCGCGGCATCTATCATATATTTTGCACGAAAACCCGTTTTAAGCTCCCTGAGTCCTTCTTCGCCACATAAAATAAGCTTGTCGGGTGTGGGAAAAGTGTATCTTGTTTTTCCGTCAAAGCATTTGATCTCATCGCCGTATGTTTCGCACAATGATGTTATTATTTTTTTGATCCTCGGTATGTTGTTGTTCTGCGAAACAATGAAAGAACAGACGGTTTCCCAAAGCGGCTGTGCAAGTATGCGTATGCCGTCGGCGGAGATCTGTGCCTTTTGTATTACACCCTTCGGAAAATGTGAAAAAATATCGTTGTTTATTTCATCGTAATTACGGTCGAGGGAAAGATAGTGAGCAAAAAAGCTGTGGTAATCATCCTGCGTACAGCCGTATATTTTGACGCTTTTATCGTCTTGAAGAAGCTGAACGTATATGCCGTGTGCAATACCGGTTACACCGTTTTCGCAAGACTCAAAACGGAACGTCTGACCGCAATCGAATATTTTATAAATATCGAAATTTTTCGGACGGTCGAACTGTATATATTCACCCATAACATCCTTGTGTGACGTTATTTTCGGGTATTGTAATAGAGTGTGCATATTGTTTTCCTTTATTTTCTTGACACGTTAATAAAAATCGTTTATAATGCAGTTATGAAATGAAAGGGAAAGGCATATGAAAGAACAAATATATACGATCCCCGTTACCGAAACGGCAGATAAAATCATCGAAGAAGGAAAGTGTGAGTGCTTACTTTGCTCGCTTTATTCAAAGCTTGAAGAAGACGAGCTTACACTTATTCTCGGTGCATCCATGATGGAACCCGATATCAGAATAAAAACGAACAAAGAAGGTTTTTGCAGAAAACATTTTGATAAAATGCTTTCTATGAAAAATAAGCTCGGTCTTGCACTTATGATACAAAGTCATATCGACGAAGTAAGAAAGACGGTTTTTCCGAAGGAAGGTCTTTTCTCCCCTAAAAATAAGAGCGAGGCATCTTTAAAACCTTTAAAGGAGCACAATGAAAGCTGTTATATTTGCAATAAAATAGATTTTCACCTTGGAAAAATGGCGGAAACTATCGTTTATCTCTGGGATACGGAGGAAGAATTTGCAAAGAAATTATCAAAAATGCCGTTTTTCTGCCTTGAACATTACCGCCTGCTTTTGCAAACGGGTGTTTACAAGCTCTCAAAGAACAGACAAAATGAATTTTATACAGCTTTGTCGTCAGTGGAAAAAGCGTATTTTGACAGCTTGTATGACGATGTAAGCAAGTTTTGTAAGAAATTTGACTACCGCTTTCAGGATGAGCCGTGGGGTACTGCGAAGGACTCTGTCGAAAGGGCAGTCAAAATATTATCTTAATAATAAGTTGCGGGGAAATATCTGTCGAGGTATTCCTCGCTTTCTTTTTTGTATTTTTCAACGTACTCGTCGTAATCAAGCTTGCCGCCGAGCAACTGTTCATAAGCTGATAAGGTGTATTTGTTCAAGTTGCTGTAAGAAGACGAAAAACTGTACGCAAAGTCGTAATTGACATTTTTCGTAAGGATATTGAGCGCCGTTACAGCACCGTTGTCACGCAGGGTGTAATTCATATAACGGTCGATATATCGCCTTATAACGTGGCCCGAGGAGGCGGCGTTTATGCCCATGATGAGCGCACCGAGTCCGACCTCGCTTGATGTAGCTTTGGGAATGGAAAGAACGACTGCATCAAGAGAGATAAACGACATATGATCGTCGTTCACCGATGCTTTCGGTAACGGGGCGATACTCCATACGTCCTGCATTGTTGCAAAACTGTCGGGAATATTCAGCGAATCAAGCATAAACAAAACGTCGCCCGATGAAAAATCACCGTCTTTTTCAGGAGTAAATTCAAGCAGCTTTGATATACCCTCGCATACTGTGTTCAACTTACCGTCAAACGTCAAAAGTCTTACGGGCTTGTCGGGTACGTTATTTGAAAATTTGAAGGAAGAAAACAGAAGCTGTTTATCAAATTCTTCACCGGTTTTATCAACTAAAAGAGTGCCTTCGTAGTTTTCTGCGCTTTTCAAATACTCGTAAAATTTGTCGTACGTCCATGTGCCGTCTGATACGTGTGAAGAAACGGGTGCAAGACCGAGGGAATCAAGGTCTGTTTTGTTGTAGTAGAGAGCCGTTATCTTATCGGGTTCAAAGCATCCGTCACCCGATGCGGCAAAAATGTCATTTCCAACAGTAAAAGCTGAAACAGCAGAGTTGAGATATTCTGCATTTTCATCAAAATACGGGCTTGTACGCAGTGATTTGAGATATCCTCCTTCTGCAAGCGATGCCGTAACGTCTGCGGGAAGTGCGAAAAAATGTCCCGGAGCAGTACCCGAATTGTATTCCGCCTTTACCGTATTATAGGCTGTTTGCGAGGAGGTGAGAACTGTGTGAAACGTCATATCGAACTTTTCTTCAACTGCCTTGAGTCTTGCTATTCTGTCGGAGTTTATGAGTGTTTCTTCACCGTCTCCCGCTAAAAACGTGTCATCCGTTGTAAAAACTTTGACTATTTCATTTTCAAAAGAGAATTTTGCAACCTTTTCAAGATATGCATCCGCTTGCTTTTTAAGATCCTCCGAGGAAACGGGAGAATCTTCTTTCGGAATATCCGTATCTTCAGAAATATCGGACGTTATATCCGTTATTTCGTCAGTTCCTTTTATCTTGCTTTCGTTTATAACGATAACACCGCACGACTGTAAAAGCAGAGCACATATGATTAATAAACAAAAAATTGATCTTTTCATAACGTGATTCCTTGGAATTTATTATCCCTATTATTATAGCCTGGATCATAAATAAAATCAATATATATTTCATTAATTTTTAGATAGACGAAAAGCAAAAATCACCCCGCCGAAGCGAGGTGATAAATGTAGGTAAAATTATTTTTTATCGGATGAAAGGAACTTGTAGACTATAGCCGCCAGAACACCGCCAACGAGGGGAGCTACGATGAACACCCAAACGTTTGCAAGAGCATCTCCGCCTACGAACAAAGCGGGACCGAAGCTTCTTGCGGGGTTTACGGACGTACCTGTAAAGGATATACCGAGAATGTGTACAAGTGTAAGGGAAAGACCGATAACGATACCTGCAACAGCACCGTTTTCAACCTTTGACGTAACGCCGAGAATGGCGATAACGAACACGAACGTGAGGATTATCTCGATTATTATCGAGGATACGATCTCACCGTTGTAAAGTGCGTTTGCACCGAGTCCGCTTTCCTTGCCGACAACACCCATAAGGGCAGCCGCACCTGCTATAGCACCTGCAAACTGAGCGATAACGTAACCTGCAAAGTCGGCAACCGTCATTTTACCGCTTACAAGCATAGCGATTGAAACTGCGGGGTTTATGTGACAGCCCGAAATGTTTCCGATCGAATACGCCATAGCGACGATAACAAGACCGAAAGCAAGAGCTGTAAGAAGATACCCCGTACCTGCACCGGGGTTGCATCCGACAACGGCAGCTGTACCGCAAGCAAAGAAAACAAGAACAAAGGTGCCGATAAATTCAGCGATGTACTTTTTTAATGATGACATAATAAGCCCTCCTGTTTTATTTGCGATCTGAAGATCGCTTTTGTGATTCTATTATAGCATATGCTGTTTTATTTTACAATATCAATTTTAGTTATTTGGTAAATTTAAGCGCATAAACGTGTTTGGTATTGACTTTTTTAAAGATATATGATAAAATAAAAAGTACAGCACACAGTGGTCTAAAGTGCTATGAAAGGAAATATACAGTTATGGAACAAAGTTTTATTCTCTCATGTGAATCAACGGTAGATATGCCGTACTCTTACATAAGCGGAAGAGATATATCCGTTATATTTTATACCTATACCATTGACGGTACCGAATACGTTGATGATATGGGACGTGATCCCGAAGCACTTGAAAAATTCTACGGTTTTATCGCAGAAGGAAAGCTTCCCACGACTTCGCAGATAAATTATCATAGATATTACGATTATTTTGACGAACTCCTTTCAAAAGGTGACGTTCTTCATATAAACTTCGGCTCGGGCATGACACCGTCCGTTCAAAATGCATATGCGGCTCGTGACGAGCTTATGAAAAAATATCCCGACAGAAAGTTTGTTGTTATTGACTCTTACGGCGCTTGCGGCGGCTACGGTATACTTGTTGAGTCTGCGGCAGATCTTCGCGATGCGGGCAAGAGTTTTGAAGAAGTTGCAGAGTGGGTAAACGAAAACAGATACAAAGTACACCACCAGTTTTTCTCGACCGATCTTACGATGTTCAGACGAGGCGGAAGAGTATCGGGCCCTGCTGCTATGGTAGGTACGCTTCTCGGTATATGCCCTATTATGAACCTTGATGTTACAGGTCACATAATTGCATACGAAAAAGCTAAAGGCAAGAAAAAGGCAATAGAAAGAAACGTCGATGAAATAGTTAAAAGAGCGGAAGGAATGGAAAATTACGACGGTACGTTTTATCTTTGCCATTCCCACTGCCCCGAACTTGCAGAAGCTACGATAAAACTCCTTGAAGAACGTATGCCCAAGATAAAGGGTAAGATAAGAGTAAACGAAATAGGCACGATAATAGCATCCCATACGGGCGTCGGAACTGTTGCATCCTTCTTCTACGGCGTTGACAGAAGAACAGAGGGAAAATAATTATTATTTAATTTGAATAAAAAAAGATGGTGTTGCAAAATTGCAACACCATCGTTTTTTATATATCGTACTGTGCAAGTATCTGTGCAGGTGTCTTACGTAAAAGAAGTAATATCGGTATGATACCGCATACAATACAAAGCCCCAAAAGGATAACGAAATCAGCGAGTGCAAGCCACAGAGGATAGTAAAATACATTTGACGTTACGGCTGACAGATTAAGGCATATCAGAATGAATACACTCGATAAAACGTACCCGATAAACACAGTCAGGGAAGAAAGCACGAGCGATTCTATGAAGAATTTATACGTAAGGTTTTTCTTCGATACGCCGATAGCACGGTAAATACCGACTTCTTTTATTCTGTTCATAAGAGCCGAGCGCATTATAAAATACATACATACGCTAAGAAGTGCGAGCACTACCACCATCGTTATGAGTCCTGTAAGTATTGATGTCTTCATACTTTCTATATTTTCGTCAAATACGTCACTCGGTGTTATTACCGCTTTCATATATTCGTACGGAACTTCAATATTTGAAAAATTTGAGCGTATCCAGGAGTCTGTAAGGTCAGGATCAGTTGAGTGAATTACGGTATATGCCGTTGAATACATTTCCGATGTATCAATGGCAACGTCGGACACATAAACATCTCCAAACTCATCTGTATATTCATAATACATCTCTTTGTCACCGTATCCGCCGAGTGCGGCAGAGGGATGCGTTTGCCCCGTTTTCTTTGCAAGAGTCAAATAATCTTTGTCACTTACAAGATAGCAGTTGTTGCGTACTGTGTACTGCTCGCGCATACTGCTGTAAAATTCTTTTTCGTACATCCAAAGGTATTCTTCACTCTTTATTTTTATATCGGGAAGACTTTCAAAGTCAAATTCAAGCTCTTTGTCTGTCGGTGTTTTTCCGTACTTCTGCTCGTAAGCGTATATTTTGTAGTAATATTCGTTATTTGAGAATAAATATTTACATTCTTCGATGCCTTTTTCAAAATACAGCCAAAGCAGTACGTCCTGCTTGTTATTTGAATAATATGACTTTATAAAATTATCAAATTCGGAATAGTAATATTTGTGCCATTGTACCGTCATTGATTCTTCAACTTCCGGATCATAGGAAAAATCGGGATCAATAACGTCTTTGTATTCTTCAATAGGTTTTTTCTCTATTCCGTTTTGTGTGAGATATTCTTCGTAAGAGGAGTATATGGCAACGGTATCTGTTATAACAAAGTTGTTACCGCCTATTTTAACGCTTTCTCCTTTTTTCGGGAAATCCGAATCGCTGTTTATGATAAAGGTCGTAGTTTCGGAGTCCTTTATCTCATATCCGTAATCCGAGCCGGGACGGACGTTTATGCCTGACGATGCCATAGTATATCTTGCCATAGCCAAAGGTGAAAGATATACTGCCGTTTCGCTTGATTCAACTATTCCCGCGACGCGTACGGCTTTACCGTTTATTACAAACGAAGTTGAATTAAGTCCGATAAGATCGCGGTATTTGGTGATGTGTCCGAACTGTGAGGTTTCCAAAAACGCATCCGCTACCGCCGTGGTAAGGATCATTTCATCATCCTTGATGTTTTCAGCTTTTCCGCATACGGCCTTTTCTCCGTTAAGAGCTGACGTATCAAGCACGACTGCATTTGTTGCAAAGGTGTCGTATGAGTAATGAGTAAACGTTTCAAAAAAGTCTGTTTGCAAGCGGATGCGTCTGTCGCCGTTCGGTATGCTGTGCATAAGCTGTACGTAGTTTATGCCGTTATTACGAGCTTCTTGCGAGTTTAACTTTTCGGATACTGAAGGATCGTTTGAATAAACGTAGAATACGTTGTGGTTGTAAGATTTTTCAACGTCGAGATATTTTTCAAACGACTTGCCGAAAACGGCACTCATAATAACTGTGACCGTGGCAAATATCATCATGCAACGTCTTAACAGACGTTTGCCTCGCTTCTGGTTCTTGAAATTAGCCTTATAGCCGCTTTTTACCGATGATGCAAAGGAAAACAGCTTGCCGAATACGGTGCCTTCAAGAGGGGGCAAGGAAGTCATATCGACTGCCGTGTGCGCTTCCGTGTTTGATGTTTCTTTGTATACGCCGTCAACGACGGATATTTCGCTTGAGGCGTCTATTATGTGTACGCTTTCGGAATCGACCTTTAAATATATCTTTCCGTTATTGTTAATTATCTTGAGCTTTACAGGAGCCTCGGGGGCTTTTCCGTAGTATTCAACTTCCGTATTATTATCGGATATTTCTGTTTTTTCAAGCTCACCGAGATATATTGCGTTTTTGTTTCTTGCGGTAAATCCGTTTGCATTCGTGTTGTTTTTGATATTCATGAGCTTTCCGTCCGAAAGCTCAATTACTCTGTCGCAGTAAAAATCAACGAGGTTTGCCTCGTGCGTTACCAGAACGACAAGACGGTCTTTTGAAATTGCTTTCAGAAGATCCATTATCATAACCGTGTTTGTTTCGTCAAGGTTTCCCGTCGGCTCGTCTGCTAAAATGATGTGCGGATTTTTGACGATGGCACGCGCTATTGCTATTCGCTGCTGCTGACCGCCCGAAATGGTGTCGGGGGTGCGGCTTCTGTATTTATCCATACCGACGTTTTCAAGAGCCGCCATAACTCTTTTTTCGATCTCCGCTTTATCAGTCATCCCGCACAGGCGCAAAGCATCGGCTACGTTTTCAAAACACGTCTGTTCGGTATTCAGGTTATAGTTCTGGAAAATATAACCTATATATTTGTTTCGGAGCATATCGGTGTCTTTCGTTATGCTGTTATCCATTACGGTAACACTGCCGTTTGCAAAGCTGTCAAGACCGCCTATGACGTTCAGAAGAGTTGTTTTTCCGCATCCGCTTTTTCCGAATATGGATATCATACCCGACTCGGGTAACTCAAGTGATATATCATTTAAAACGTGAAGCTCGTTAGGTTTGCCTTTGTTGAAAAATTTATTTATTTTCGATATTTTTATCATTCTGATTTACCTCCTTTCAGAGATTTCTTTACACTCTCGCCGAAGAGATCCTTTATCTGCTTGTGTGTGATCCTTGCGGTTATTATCAGCATACCGAGGAATATTACACCGTAAAGCCACGGATCAAGATATACAAAATATTGGTTGAATTTCGGTGTGGTAAATACGAGTATGCCGACGATAACAGTTATTACGTATCCAGGGATAAGGGCTAAGAACATTCTGACGTACATACCTATTCTTATTACCTTGACGGGAATACCCATAGAACGCATTATCGCCATGTCACCTTTGAAAGCCGAGAGCGTTCTGTGTGAACAAAGATTGATGAAGAAAGCAAGGAATATTATGGTGACGAACCATATAAGGATGAAAACTATCCCCGTGATAACGATGGTTATCGTTTCAAACACGTCGCGCTCGTACGTCGTGTCGGACGTGACGGCAATGTATTCAAGTTCGTTCAGCTTTTCGGCGGCAGCCTTTGCTTTTTCGTCGTTTTCAAAGAAGAGGGAGAACTGTCTGTATGAGTTGCTTATCGTTTCGCCTGCCATCTCATTTATGATATCGCAGGACATATAAACCTCGGAATACTCCGTTGCGGCGTTTGACGGGGGAGTGCTTGAAAAATCTTTCTCTGTAAAGGTTTTACTGAAAACGTATTCAAAGGATGAATCTGTGTCGTAATCGTAAGTGTTATATTGTGCGTTGATCGTAAGTGTTGCACTTTTCATATCTTTTGTAAGTGTCTGTTCGTTTACGTAAACCTTGCCGTGTTCAATGTCAAACGACGGAACTATCTGTGAAGAAAAAGACTGTACGTTTTCAATTCCGCTTTTCGATACGGTTGAAAGAGTCATACTCGGATAACTGTCGGAAATGAATATTACCGACGTTGCCGTTTTGAAGCCTTCCTCGGTGAGAAGACATTCGGGAGTTTTTCTGTTGTCAAAATAATATTTTACACCCGTTACGGTATAATCAAGACCGCAAAAATTAAGAGTATCTTGTTTAAGCGTTCCTTCTCCGAATATCGGTTTATATGATATGGGAAGATATAAAAACGCTTCGTTTGCTTTCTCGGGATAACGTCCCGTTATATCATCTCCGTAATCTTTTCCGTACTTGAAGTTTACACCGAAAAACTTGTAGTCGTCAAGATGAGGCGTTTTTACCATTCTCGAATCACCGATATCAAGCAAAATATCGCATCTTAAATAAGAATTTGCGCCGTATTCCTCCATAAGCTTTTTTATTTCATCTTCTGTCGGAACACCGCCGTTGCGTTTTGCAATAACGAGTCTGCCTTCTATCTGCTCAAACATATACGCATCTTCAAAAAGTTCGGATGCGCTTCCGCATATGGATGTTACAAAAAACGTGCCGAGCGTTCCTATAAGCATAAGCAGGCAGAGGAAAACGGAAAGCTTCGGCTTTGCTTTGAATATAGTTTTGCCGAGAGTTATGCCGTTTTTTATTCTGTTGTCAACTACCGAGCTTTTTATTTCATTTACGTTTGTATCAAAACATCTTTTTTTTGCAAGCTCGTGATCAAATTCAACCGCACCGTCAAATATACGCACATGGCGCGTCGCGTAGTGCTCGATCTGATCGAAATTGTGCGTTACCATTATAAGCAGTTTGTCACGTGATACCTCGTACAAAAGGTCGATTATTTCCTTTGATGTAACTGAATCGAGATTTCCCGTAGGCTCGTCGGCAAGAATTATCGGACTGTCCTTTGCAAGCGCTCTTGCAATTACCGTTCTTTGTTTCTGACCGCCGGAAAGACGGCTGCCTTTCTGATGTAACTGAGAAGAAAGACCGACACGCTTTAAAAGCTCAACGGCACGCTGTCTTCTTTCTTTTTTGTCTTCAATGTGCATCAAGGCAAGCTCTACGTTTTGTAAGACCGTAAAGCTTTCAATTATATTGTAATCCTGGAAGATGAAAGAAATGTATTTTTCGCGGTACGCTTCCCAATCGGGCTGAAGATAGTGCGACGTCACCTCGCCGTCAACGTACATTTCTCCTTCTTCGTATGAATCCATACCGCTTATGACGTTGAGAAGCGTTGACTTTCCCGAACCCGATTTGCCCGTTACGGCAACAAATTCACCCTTGTCAAAATCAAGATTTACTCCTCTGATACCTACAGATACATTCCCCTCGGAAACGTATATCTTACCGATATCTTTAAGTGAAAGTAAAGGCATATTATAACCCCCGTTTGTGTTTTATATTATAAGACGTATTTTTTTGAAATAAGTTGCGTGACAAATAGAATTTTATCATATACGCGTTTAAAAATCAATATAAAATTTGTTTAAGGTTTAATTAAGATGTAATATATGAGCTTATTTCGGATTTTATTTAAAGAACCCCCTCAAAGAAATTGATCGTTTTACTTTGAGAGGGTTCATTTTAATAAACTATTTTATTTTTTAAATTTTTTGAAAAGCACTATTCCGCATCCGATCACACCGACACATACGACAGCGATGATAACTATGGGGAGAACGCTCTTGTTGCCTTCTTCGTCTTCACCGTCGGTCGTTTCGTTACTGTCAGCTGCCGTTATATCAACGCTTTTATCCGTTTCTTCATCTGTCGTTGTCACATCGTCAGTTGTTATACTGTCGGGAATTACTGTTGTATTTTCTGCATCTGTTGTTACTTCGTCTGTGGTTGTTACAGCGGTGCTGTCCTCTGCCGGGGTGCTTTCCGTGACGTCTTCTTTGACGGTTGTAGTTACGGGTGCTGTTGTGTTGTCAATGATGGGTTTGCTTGTTTCATTATCTTTATTTTGAGATGATGTTTCAGCGGATGATCCATCGTTCGGAAGTTCAAATTCTTCAAAATGTACCGTCGCATTAAGAAGAGGGGCGTTGTTTTCGCCTATTGATATGTTTTTCCAATTTGCTTCGCTTCCTTCGTAGTATACGTCTTTAAGCTCTCCGCAGCCTTCAAAGGTGTATTCTCCGATATATGTAACGCTTTCGGGAATGGCTATTTTTTCAAGCTTTGTACAGCTTAAAAATACACCGAATATTTCCGTAACACCGTCAGGGATAGTTACCGATTTAAGAGCTGTAGAACTGAATGCAAGGTCTTTTATTTCCGTAACACCGTTACCGAGATCAATTGATGAAAGGGAAGTACAGGAGTAGAATGCACTTTCACCTATAACCGTAACGCTGTCGGGAATTACAACGGAGGTAAGAGCTTCACAACGGCGAAAAGCCTCATTACCGATCTCTTTTACACCGTTTCCTATCGTAACCGATTCAAGAGAGGTACACGATGAAAACGAACCGTAGCCGATACTTGAAATTCCGTTTCCTATTTTAACTGACGAAAGGGATATGCAGTTTTCAAAAGTACTTATACCCATCGTCTTGACGCTGTTCGGTATTATGGCAGAGGTGATAGAGGTACAGTCTGAAAATGCATAATCGTCGATGTGGGTAACACTGTCGGAAATCGTTACGGATTTAAGATTTTTGCAAGATGTAAAGGCACTGTTACATATTTTGGTAACTGTGTTCGGTACTGTATAAGATGTGTCTTTTTTAGCTGCCGGATACTGAATAAACTCTGTTTTGTTTTTGTTAAACAGTATACCGTTGTCACTTGAATAGTGGCTGTTATCCTTATCAACGGTTATATTTTCAAGCTTTGCACAGCCTGAAAATGCTTGAAAACCTATGCTTTCCACGCCTTTTCCAATGGTTATTGATGCAAGTGATTTGCATATGCTGAATGATGCCCAGCCTATCTTTTTAACGCTGTCGGGAACAGTAACCGATGTTATAGATTCAAACGCTTGGAAAGCATCGTCACCGATACTTGTAACGCCGTTTTCAATTACGACGTTTTTGATCTGCTTTGCGTTATCATACCAGGGGCTTTTTTTGTTTCGGTAGTTTTCCATATCGCCGCTTCCGCTTATCGTAAGGGTGTCGCCGTCGAGTGTCCATGCAAGGCCCTCGCCACACGTTCCCGATGTTGCGGCAAACGTCACAAGTGACATAGATGCGGTGCTTGAAATGAAGAGTAATGTGATGATAAATGAAATGATTTTTTTCATAAAATTGTTTCTCCTTACTTATTTTAGTTCATTATAGCGCAACATTTGTAACTTGTCAAGTTGCAAAAATAATACTTTGCAATGATGAATAAAGGGCATCGAGAAACACTTATCCCAAAGTGTATCCCAATGCCCCCATTTTTAATTTTATTCGTATATTATAATGAAGTCGTAGACGTCCTGACCGCCGTCCATAGAGATGATCTCGGACATAGAACAGCTTTCCGAAAGTTTTTCGGCAACGGAATCTGCATCTTCTTTCGTTGCGTTTTTGCCTTTTATGACGATGATTATATCGAAATCGTCACCGCCGAGCTTTTCTGTCATATCACACGCGGCAGATACGTTGCTGTCCGTTGCACATATGATATCTTTTCCGCAAAGTCCTATAAAATCGCCTTCTTTTACTGTAACACCGTTCATCTGTGCATCACGTACCGCACGCGTTACAAGACCTGTTTTTACACCGTCCATAGCCTCTTTAAGACCTTCCATAACGCTGTCGGCATCATCGCACGAAAGGTCTGCCATAGTAAGTGCGGCATATCCTTCGCCTATTGTTTTACATTCAAGAACACGCACGTCGGCTTTGTCGTAAAGGTTTGCCGCCTGCTGTGCTGCCATAACGACGTTTCCGTTGTTGGGAAGTACGATTATCGTTTCTGCGTTTATTTTGTCAAAGGCTTCGATAAAGCTTTCAGCTGACGGGTTCATCGACTGACCGCCCTCAACTATAACGTCCGTGCCGAGAGAGGTGAACGTTTCTTTTATTCCGTCACCCGTTGCAACTGCAACGATGCCGTATTTTTTCTTGGGCATCTTTATCGTATCTTCTGATTTGTTCATTTCTTCAGCTTCTTTTTCAATCGTGCCCGAATTGTGCTGAAGGGACATATTTTCTATTTTTACCGTTAAAAATTCACCGAATTTGCGTCCGAATTCAAGTACAAGACCGGGAGAAAGTGTGTGAACGTGTGCCTTGATGATAGAATCTGTTTTGAATATTACAACGGAATCGCCCAAAGTGTTGAGATAGTCCCTTATAACACCCTCGTCAAATGCTTCAACGTCAACCTTACTGCGCTGTAAACGAAGTAAAAACTCCGTGCAGTATCCGTACTGCATAACGTCGTCTTCCGTAAAATCGTCAAAAGATATTTCGGGTGCTTTTGCCGTTGTGTCAGTACCGAGATCAAGGGTAGATCTTTCGCCCTTAATTGCTCTTATCATACCGTCTGCTATGTAAAGAAGACCTGCACCGCCGCTGTCTACAACACCTGCTTCACGCAAAACGGGAAGCTTTTCGGGTGTTCTTTCAAGGGATATTTTAAGCTCTTTTCTGAAAACCTCGAAGAAGCTTTCAAGCGAGCTGTTTTTATCCATTGCGGCAGAAGCGCGTACGGTTGCTTCACGGCAGACTGTGAGTATCGTTCCTTCGATAGGCTTTACGACAGCGGAATATGCCTGCTTGACACCTTCCATAAGTGCCTTTGCAAAGCCCTGTGCATCAGATGCTGTTTCTTTTTCAAACCCCTTTGCAATACCTTCAAAGAATTTTGAAAGTATGACACCCGAGTTTCCGCGTGCGGAAAGAAGCATACCCTTTGCAACAACGGATGATACCATATACAAAGATGCGTTTTCTATATCCTGTATTTTGTCAAGTGCCGTAGCACCGCCTTTTATCGTCATACACATATTTTCGCCCGTATCACCGTCGGGAACGGGGAATACGTTAAGGTCGTTTACAACGGTTGCATTCTTTTTGAGGTTCTCAAAACCTGACTTTATCATTTCAGCATACAGTGTGCCCGTAAGCTCTTTTTTGTTCATTTGACAAACCCTCCGATATTTGTAATTTTAGTTATTGACTTTGTTATACTTTTATATTATAATATAAAAAAGCGAATTTTACAAGTATATTTTTGTATTTTAACGATATTTTTTAGAAAAACTGTATATTTGTTCTGTTAAGAGAGGTTTTTTGGGGGTAATTATGAACTATAAAGAAGAATTTATATCTATTTACAATCAACATATAAAGCGCGAGGGCGCAGATAAAATGCTTGACTATCTTTTGAAAAGCGACTTTTTTCAAGCTCCCGCAAGTACGAGATTTCATCTTTCTTGTGAAGGCGGACTGTGTACGCACAGCATAAACGTCTACAAGTGTCTTTCCGATTATATGAAGCGTCCGCGTGTCAAGGAAGTGTACGGACTCGATTATTCGGAAGAAAGTATTGCAATAGTAGCTCTTCTGCACGACGTGTGCAAAATAAACTGCTATACACAAAGCTTCAGAAACGTCAAGGATGAGCACGGTGTCTGGCAAAAAGTCCCGTGCTATGAATTTTCCGATAAGCTTCCGTACGGACACGGCGAAAAATCCGTTTACATAATAAACGGTTATATGCGCCTTTCACGTGAAGAAGCGTTTGCAATTCGTTATCATATGGGCTTTTCGGGTACCGACGACGTAAGAAACGTAGGAGCGGCTTACGAAATGTTTCCTCTTGCCCCTGCGCTCAGCTTTGCGGATATGGAAGCGACCTATTACGTTGAAAATGAAAAAATTAACGGAGTACAGTGATGATAGAAAATAAGATCTCAATACGTGAAATAAAAGAGCTTTTTGATGCTGACGGAATAAACTGCGAGGTGTTTTGCAATGAAGATGAGCTTGATTGCGAATATACCTATCTTTCGTATAATTCATCAGACATATGCGACAACACCTTCTTTATATGCAAAGGTGCGGCATTTAAGGAGCAATATCTCGACGATGCAATAAAAAAAGGTGCACGTGCATATCTTTCCGAAAAAAGATATAACGACAGTATCCCGTGCATTATTACCGACGATATACGCCGTGGTATGGCTGTTTTGTCAAAGGCTTTTTATAAAAACGCATACGAAAGCCTCACACTCGTAGGTCTTACCGGAACGAAAGGCAAAACGACAACGACGTATTTTATAAAGAATATAATTGATAAATTCTGTAATATGCGTACGGGTGTGCTTTCAACTGTTGAAATTTATACAGGTAAAGAGGATCACGACTCACACCTTACCGTTCCCGAATCTCCCGATCTTCACAAGCATTTTTCACAGTGCAGAGAATCGGGTATACCGTATCTTACAATGGAAGTTTCCTCGCAGGCATACAAGGTGAACCGCGTGTACGGAACGGAATTTGATGTAGGCGTGTTTATGAATATCGGTGAGGACCACATAGGACCGCTTGAACACGAAAGCGCCGAGGATTATTTTTTGTGCAAGCTTCAGCTTATGAAGCACTGCAAAACCGCCGTTATAAACAAAAACAGCGACAGATTTGATGAAATATACAGTACCGCATCTCAATATGCAAAAAAAATCGTCACGTTCGGTGATAGTACGTGTGATTTTTGGGTAGAAGATATCAAAAAAGAAGACGTCGGCTTTTCGTTTGTTATAAAGGGTAAGGACGGATACGTCAATTCCTTTAAAATATCAATGGCAGGCAGGTTCAACGTGGAAAATGCTCTTACCGCTTTCTGCGTTGCAAAATCTTTGAATATAGACGATGCATCTATCGCACACGGTCTTTACGTCAACGAGGTGAAGGGAAGAATGAACCTTTTTGAAAAAGACGGTGTAACCGTTATCGTTGACTATGCACACAACTATCTCAGCTTCAGTAAGCTTTATGAGTCGATAAAAGCAGACTATCCCGGACGCCGTGTTGTCGTCGTTGTCGGCTGTCCCGGCGGAAAGAACTATATACGACGTCGTGATATCGGAAAGCTCAGCGGAATGTATGCCGATTATATGTATCTGACAGCGGAAGACCCTCAGTTTGAAGACGTAAGGAAAATATGCGAGGATATCGCATCCTATCTTGAACCCTACAAAACACCGTATGAAATAATCGAAGACCGCGCAGAGGCTGTCGAAAAAGCACTTATGACAGCTAAAAAAGGCGACGTTATCATATTGGCGGCAAAGGGTGAGGAAGTGTATCAGAAGGTTGAAGGAAAGTACGTTCCGTATGAATCAGACCTTGCGATAGCAAAACGCTGTATGCAGACTCTTTGTATAAAATAATATACATTAAATAAATAAGCGGCAGTTTTCATTTGAAAGCTGCCGCTGTTTTGATATAATTATTTGTCGGAAACGTCTTCCCACATCTTTTTGTTTTTGGATTTCTTGATTGCTGCTCTTACGAATATCAAAACAAGAATTGCAATGATAACGCCTGCGATGATATATACCGTCGCACCTATCGAGCTTTCTATCTTGAGATCGTCCCAAAGGGAGTTGAGCGTTTCAAGCTGTGCTTCGCTGAGGTTCTTATAATACTGTGTAGGTATCGACTCTGCACTGTTGTAAAGAATATCTATGGCGTTTGGATGAATTTCCGTTATCGTTTCAAGATATTCTTCGTTCTGTGCTACGAGCGTGTGAGGGCTTGCATAGCAGATGTATTCTGCGTTTGCAACCGCTATTTCTTCGCTGAGCATAAAGTTGATGTACGCTTCGGCAAGATCTTTGTTTTTAGTGCATTTGGGAACACACATCGCATCAACGAAGATGTTCGTTCCTTCTTCGGGATAGTAGAATCCGAGGTCGTTGTTGTCAGAGTACATCGTGAAGAAGTCGCCTGCGTAGTACGTTGCAACTGCGGCAGAGCCTGATGACATCTTGTTGAATATCTCATCCATTACGTAACCCTGAACGAGAGGCTTCTGTGCAAGAAGCTTGTCGTAAGCCTGTTTCCATGTTGCTTCGTCCGTGCTGTTTACATCAAGTCCGAGGAAGTACTGTGCCGTACCGAAAGCATCACGTGAGTTGTTGAACTGAAGAATGTTGCCGCTGTACTTTTCGTTCCACATAAGATTCCAGCTTCCGATATCTTCTTTTGCAACTTCCTTCGTGTTGTAGATTATACCGACCATTCCGTACGTGTAAGGAACGGAGTATTTTCCGTCGGGATCGTAGTAAGCACCGTCACCGGTGAATTTTTTATCAATATACTGTGTGTTGGGAATGTTTTCGAGGTTAAGCTCAAGCAGCATATCTTCTTTTATCATTCTTTCGATCATATAATCGGAAGGGATCACGACGTCGTAAGTAACTGCACCGCTGCTGAGCTTTGCGTACATATCCTCGTTTGAAGAATACGTTGAGTAATTTACTTTTACTTCTTTTCCATACGTTTCAAGATACCATTTTTCAAATTCTGCGTTTACATCAAGAGTTCCGTCGGAACCGTCGGAAATATATTCACCCCAGTTGTAAACGTAGAGCGTGGGAACATCATCACTGCCGCCCGAGCACGAAACAGTGCCAAGCAGCATTGTGACAAGGATGATGAGTGAAAATACCTTTATTACATTTTTATTCATTGTTTTTATTACCTTTCAAATACAGTATATCAATAATTTGTGTGTCAGTGTTTTGCGAGCTTTCTTTGCTCTGTTTTAACGTGCTTTGATGCGGAATTATCCGCTTTTGCACCTATAAAGTTTATTGAGAGCATCAGCAACAGTATTGCCGCAATTATGAGAGAGCAAAGCGCATACATGCTGAATTTTACGTTGTGCGCTGTCTGGTTGTAGATGTAAAGCGGAAGCGTCTGAAAATCGGGTGAGCTTACGAAATGGCTTATTACGAAGTCGTCAAGCGAAAGCGTAAAGCCGAGCATTGCACCCGACACTATACCCGGAACAACGTAGGGAAGCTCAACCTTGAAAAACGCTTTGGCAGGTGTACATCCGAGATCGAGTGCCGCCTCCGTCAACGATCTGTCCATCTGCTTGAATCTCGGTAAGACCGAAAGGATAACGTAAGGTAGGTTGAACGTCGTGTGTGCAATAAGCATAGTTGATCTTCCGAGTGCACTCGAAAAACTGAATATGCCTGCAACGGCAACGAAAAACAGCATCATCGAAACACCCGTTACGATATCGGGGTTCATCATGGGAATATTCGTCACGGACGTGATGGCGGTTTTTACATGCTTGTTCTGCATACGGTATATGCCGAGTGCGGCGAAAGTTCCGATGACCGTTGCGATAAAAGACGAGCTGACAGCTAAAAACAAAGTGTTTTTAAGTGCTGTAAAAGCGGTTGAATCGCGGAAAAGCTCACGATACCACTTGAGGGAAAATCCCGTGAACGAGCCGAGATTTCCCGATTCGTTAAACGAAAAAACGAAAAGAACGATGATAGGTGCGTACAGAAGCAACATCACGATAAAAATGTAAGCACCCGAAAAAACGGAAGAACTCTTTTTAAACAATGATATCACCTCCGTCGTTGTCTGAAAATCTGTTCATTACGGCAAGGGATATAAGAATAAGTATCATCATAACGAGCGATATTGCAGCACCTGTATGATACGTAAGCTTATTCTGGAACTGTCTTTCAATGGTGTCACCTATTAAGTCGAAAGCACCGCCGCCGAGCTTCTGGGAAATGTAGAAGGTGGATATCGAAGGTACGAAAACCATCGTTATTCCCGATACTATTCCGGGAACGGAAAGCGGGAAAACCACGTTTTTCACCGTCTGCCAGCCGTTACAGCCGAGATCGCTTGCGGCTTCAAGACACCGTACGTCGATTTTTGATATCGTCGTGTATATCGGAAGCACCATATAAGGCAGGTAGTCGTATACCATACCGAGGATAACGGCACCGCCTGTTCCGATAAACGAAAGCTTTTCAAAGCCGAGGCTTACCAAAAACGTGCTTACGATACCGCCGTTGTCAAGCAGTGCCATAAGAGAGTACGTTCTTATAAGAAGACTTATCCACATGGGAAGCATCAATAAAAGAACGAGAATTTTTTGCTTTTTCGGTGAAAGTCTTGTTAAAAAGTAAGCAAGTGGATAACCTATTGCAATACATACGACCGTCGCT
>JAZOSS010000034.1:0-28204 GCA_045657205.1 Eubacteriales bacterium | reverse complement strand
AACCGTGAGCATCTGCACAATCACATCATCGTCAACTCGGTTTCCTTCAAGGACGGCAAGAAGCTTCATATGGAGAAAGTTGATCTACAAGCGCTCAAGGATTACTCAAACGAGATCTGCAAGAAGTACGGCGTCTCCACTACCGAGACCGACACCCGTGCCGGCAAGATGCAAAAATGGAAGAAGGACTTGATCCACACGGCGTTCCTTGCACTTGCTTACACCGACACCATCGAGGGCTTCATCGGCTATATGGAGAACCACGGCTACGGCGTACGATGGGAAGCGGATCGAAAATATATCACCTTCACCACGCCCGACGGCATCAAGGTGCGCGACAACAAGCTCTTCGACGAGCGTCTGCTCAAGGATAATCTTGAACTGTATTATGCCATGGGCGGCTGTCTCGGTCCGATGGCAAACGAGTATACTTTCTACAAAACACCCGAACACGAGCCACACGCAAAGCAAACGATGAGCACAGGGCTTGTAAATCTCATCGGTAACTTCCTCAGCATCCCACCGCAGAGAGCGTTATATACACCAAGGCAACTCACCGAGATGGACAAGTGGGAGAAAGAACGGTTGGAAGAGATCCTCGGCAAGAAGATCTCACCCGAAGCCTTCGTGTGCTATTGCACAAGGGAAGAATACGAACAACAGAGCGGACTGTCGCTCAAAATGTAGTTGCTAATTCTTTGTAACTTCCGAAGAAAACATCTGGATATATAAAATAATTGTGAGATAATTAAGGAGGACGAATGATATGTTTCAGCGTTGACCGCAAGGAGATATGTAAGGTCTGCAGCGGTGAAAAATTTAAGGCAAGCGTAAAGACCATACCGAGTGAAGAGAAGAACACACGAGGTCTTATGAGAATATTAAACGAAATAATAAACCGCCGTTATCTCGGCAGAAAGAGGTGACTATGACAGTTATCGAAACAATGAAAGCACGGGGTATCATACCTCGTGCGGCACTCTATGCACGTTTTTCCTCAGACAATCAGCGTGAAGAATCTATTGACGCACAGCTCCGTGCAATGCGTGAATACTGCAAGCGCAACAAAGTTGTGATTGCAAACGAATACTGTGACCACGCACGAAGTGCAACAACAGATGACCGTCCAGAGTTTCAAAAAATGATACAGGAATCAAAAAACTGTGAGTTTGACATAGTGATAGTGCATAAGCTTGACCGCTTCAGCCGTGACAGATACGATTCGGCATACTACAAGCGTGAGCTGAAGAAATGCGGTGTGTCGCTTATCAGCGTGCTTGAAAATCTTGATGACTCACCCGAGAGCATTATTCTTGAATCTGTACTCGAGGGCATGAGCGAATACTACTCACGCAACCTCGCACGAGAGGTTATGAAAGGCATGCGTGAGTCGGCTTTGAAGTGCCGTTCAGTCGGAGGATACGCACCGTTTGGGTACAAGATAAATCCCGAAACAAAACGGTATGAAATCGAAGAAAATGAGGTTGATGCCGTTAAAATGATCTTCGATAAAGTCCTTGAAGGTGTCGGCTACGGTGATATAATCAAATCGCTGAACTCAATGGGCTATCTCACACGAGGCGGTAAACCATTCGGAAAGAATAGCTTGCATGAGATATTGCGAAACGAAAAATACCGTGGAGTGTATATTTTTAATCGAGCCGACTCAAAGGATGTAAACAAAAAGCGCAATAACCATAGGAATAAATCACCCGAAGATATGATACGCATCGAAGGCGGTGTTCCGAGAATCATAGAGGATGAGGTCTGGGAAGAAGTTCAGGCTATACTGAGATCACGAACTAAGCATCGCACAGGCAACAACACAGCGAAAGAAACGTATCTTCTGACAGGGAAGATCATATGCGGTGAGTGTGGTCACTCCTTTACAGGCGTAAGACATTTCAGCGGAAGAAACAAAAACAAATATGTATGCTATCAATGCTCAAACCGCAAGCGTACCGTATCACGTGCTTGCAGAAATAAAGAGATAAGACGTGAGTATCTTGAAACGTTTATTATGCAAGAAATTTCGAAGATCATATTTGATGAGATGAATGCGGAAAAGGTAGTAGAAGAATATTATAAGTATCACACGAGCTTTGATGAGGAAAGTGTAAATACGCTGAAGCAGCTGAACGGATCACTTGAAATATTAAACAAGAAGATAGACAACATCGTAGCCGCTGTTGCAAACACTGGAAGCTCGGCACTGTTGTCATCGCTTCAGGACTTTGAAAACGAACGAGAGAAAATAAAAATGCAGATAGCGGAAGTGGAGAAGCAGTCAAAAGCACAGACGGTTACAGAAACTATGGTCGAGCTTGCATACGAATACGCAAAAGGAATGTATCGCTCCGGCGACAAGGAGCTTTACCGTCAGCTTATAAATCTGTACGTTGAAAAGGTTATCGTATATTACGACCATGTGGAATTTTATCTCAACACGCTTCCTGCGGATATACTTAAAGGAGAGCTTGACAGATCGCTCGGCATAAAAGAGGATGAAACACTGATTGAATATATGACAAGGTGCGATCCTGCGATAATTGAAGCGTTAAAGTCTATCGAATCAAGCGGAAGAAAAGAGGGTGCTGTAGGTGACAGCACCCTTGAAAAATATAAAGAAAAAAAGGCGGATAATCCGCTGAATAAGCAAGGATTATCAACCTTTAGTGGTGGAGGCGAGGGGAATTGAACCCCTGTCCGAAAAGCTCTTGATACAACTTTCTCCGGGCGCAGAGTATCTTTATTTATTCCCGTTATTTCTCACCGACACTCAGGTATAAAACAACGGTAGCTTTTTTATTTATGGCCGCTTCAAAAGCAAAAGGGCGGCGCACATTTACCACTGCATGACACCCGTATCACGGCCGTGGTCCTCCGTGGCGGATGCTCGCCGATTAGGCAGCGAGAGCTACGTTATTATCGTTAGCGTTTAATTTTAAAGTTGCACTTTTTAAAGAGGGAATGCGCCTCTGCCCGCTTATCGTACCTCAAACTCCCCGTCGAAGCCTTTACGCCCCCATATGAAGAATTTGTGTTTTACAGGTTACTCATATCTTCCGTTTGATTTTTCGTATCTTTCGATGGATCGAGCCGCCTGCTTTTTAGCATCGACCTCACGCTTGTCATAAAGCTTTTTACCTTTGCAGAGCCCAATTTCGAGCTTGACGTACTGCCCGCTGAAATAAAGCGACAGCGGAATTATTGAAAGCCCTTCCTGACCGACCTGCCCTTGAAGCTTCAATATTTCCTTTTTGTGCATAAGCAGTTTTTTCTCTCTTAAAGGATCTCTGTTGAATATGTTGCCTTTTTCATACGGACTTATGTGTACTCCGAGTGCAAATATTTCTCCTTTTTTTATGTGGCAGAACGAATCCTTTAAGTTTACAGTACCTGCTCTTATTGACTTTACTTCTGTTCCGAAAAGCTGAAGTCCCGCTTCGTAAGTAGAAAGAACGTAATAATCGTGATATGCTTTTTTGTTTGTTGCTATTACTTTTTTGCCGTCATTATTTTTAGCCATTACGATCACTCCTTTCATAATTACCATATCATATTATCACAAAAAAAGAATTTGTTCAAGTGGTTTTATTAAAAAAATATTTAACTGTATATTACATATACCGCGTATTTTGACGCAAAAAGAAGAAAAATATAATTGACAGGATAATTTTGCTATGGTATATTATCAATAAAAAGAGGTTACTGTATGGATATAAAACTTTTTTATAAAGAAAAAGGGTGTGGTGAAGCACTTATTCTTTTGCACGGCAATAATGGTGACTGTGATTATTTTGCCTCTCAAATAGAATATTTTTCAAAAGGCTTTCACGTTATTGCACCCGATACAAGAGGGCACGGAAAAACTCCGAGAGGAAACAAACCGTTTGCTTTGCGTACGTTTGCCGATGATCTTTGTTGTTTTATGGAGGAATTGAATATTGAAAAAGCTCATATCCTCGGCTTTTCAGACGGTGCAAATATTGCCATGCTTTTTACACTTAAATATCCTCATAAAGTGAAAAGTCTTGTGCTCAACGGCGGCAATTTAAACGGTGACGGTGTTGAAGACGAGCTTCAAGCCTCAATTTGTAAAGAATATAAAGAGCTTCTGAATATGCCGTTTAGAACACCTGAGCAAAAAAGAACGGAAGAAATGCTTTCAATAATGATAAACGATCCCGGCATTTCTGAAAAAGAGCTTTCAAATATCGCAGTCCCTACACTTGTAATTGCGGGAACTTGTGATCTCATAAAGGAAGAACACACAAAGCTCATACACCGCTGTATTCCTTCATCAAAGCTTGCTTTTATAAACGGCGGTCATCTTATCGCCGCCGAGAACTCTGATGAATTCAACAGAGTAGTTGATGGATTTTATAAACATTTGATGTAATTATATTAAAACACCGTCTTCCGATGATGAAAGACGGTGATATTTTATTTATCGTATTCAAACGGTATTTCTATTTTCGGCGTGCTGTCGTTTATCGCATTCACTGTTACGACAAGAGAAAGATCGTATTCGTAGTACATATTTTCGCTTATCCAATGCTCTGTTACGGCTTTTATCTTGTAACCCATAAGATATCCGTTAAGGCTTAGTACGACGCTTCCCGATGCTTTTGTTGCCTTCATTCCGGTTTCGGCAAGGACGAGGTCGTTAAGCTTGTTATTTGCAACCTTAAATTCGTACGTTTTATAGTTTTCACCGTCAACGTATGAATATTCGCCCATAAGCTCGGGAGTGATGTTGCACATCATTGTTTCACTTGTAAGTGTCATCGGAAAGTCGGGATTTAACAGCTTTCCTTCTTTACTGTAATATTTACCGTCTATGAAGTAATCTTCACCTTCTGTGTCACCTGTGCGTTTGACGTAAGCGACTGTTGATTTTTTATCTTTATTCTGAATTATGTTGTTAGTGTAACGGGCGGATGAATCACCGTCCATTACGTCGTATTTTATATCAACGGTTATATCAAAATTTCCGCCCTCATAAAGGTCGTTGAGTGCTGCTTCAAGTCTTTCACCCTCTGACATTTCAAGTCTTGATTTTTCTTTTCCGCAAGACGGAGAGAAGATAAGAGCGAGTGCCAGAAATGCAACTGCGAGAGATTTTAATTTTTTCATTATATATTACATGCCTTTCTGTAGTGTGGTAATTATTTTACAGTATAATACGCGATAAAATATAATTCAATATTAAAATGTTAATAAATTGCAAGTGCGTTTTTTGTGTGTTGGTTTACACAATGTTTACAATAAAAAAGCTTGTGAAAAAAAGAAAAAAGACTTTTTTTGCGTATATTATTACGAAAAGGGGAGGAAAGATATGAGATTCGACAGTAGTTTTATAGAAGAACTTAAAGCTCGATGCGATATAGTCGATATAATAAGCGGCTATGTCAATTTGAAACGTGCCGGCTCAAACTATGTCGGATTGTGTCCGTTTCATAATGAAAAATCCCCGTCGTTTACCGTGTTTACAAAAAACGATTCCTGCTATTGCTTCGGATGTGGAGCAGGCGGTGACGTTATCACGTTTATAATGCGGATGGAAAATCTCGATTACGTTTCGGCGCTTGAATTTCTTGCCAATCGTGCAGGTCTTTCGCTTCCCGTTGACAGAATAAACGAAGGGGCTGTAAACAAACGTAAGCGTATATTGGAAATGAACAAGCAAGCTGCACGGTTCTTTAATTCGGAACTTGCAAGCGGAAAATATAAAAACGCAACGGAGTATGCACAAAAAAGGGGACTTTCGGGTGCTGTCGGTAAGCGCTTCGGCATAGGGTATTGTCCGGATTCTTACGGTGTACTTGCAAACCATTTGCGTTCTTTGGGATATACTTCCGCTGAAATGAAAGAGGGCTTTCTTTGCGGTGAAGGGAAAAACGGCAAACTTTTCGATTATTACAGAGGACGGCTTATTTTCCCGATAATTGACCCGACCGGAAACGTCGTTGCTTTCGGCGGAAGAGCGCTCGGAGATGAAAAGCCTAAGTATCTGAATACAAACGATACGCCTGCATTTAAAAAAGGAAGAAACCTTTTTGCCTTGAATTATGCAAAAAATTCAAAAGAAGATTATTTTATACTTTGCGAAGGATATACGGACGTTATAGCGTTGCATGCCGCGGGATTTACATCCGCTGTTGCAGGACTCGGTACGGCTTTTACACAGGAACAAGCTTCGATGCTGAAAAAATATAAAAGCAAAGTCGTTATATGCTACGACGGTGACGAAGCAGGGCGGAAGGCGACAAACAGAGCCATTCCCATTCTGACAGCGGCATCACTTGAGGTGCGTGCGCTTTCGCTTCCGGCCGGAGTTGACCCGGATGAATTTATACGGAAATACGGCAAGGAGCGTTTTTCGCATCTTATAAACGAATCAAAAAGTGAATTTCAGTTCAAATGCGATGCTATTCTGGCAGATCATAATATTTCCGTGCCCGAAGAAAAAGTAAAAGCATCCGATGCAATATGCTCCGTGCTTGCAAGGATATCCTCCGACGTTGAAAGGGAAGTGTATACCGCAAAAGCGGCAAAGTTGCTTGACGTTTCTGAGGACAGTCTTAAAACGGACGTGAAGAAAAAAAGACTTTCGTTTGCAAGAAAAGAAAAAAGAAAATTTGCAGATGACGTAAAACGCACCGCAATGGGTTTTGGAGATAAAGTTAATCCCGATACGGTAAAAAACGTACGCGCTGCAAAAGCCGAGGAGGTTATTCTCGGTATCGCACAGATAAATCCCGAATATATGGAAAAAGCAGAAAAAGAAGGAGGACTTTCGGAAGATATCTTCTTTACTGCTTTCGGAAAAAAAGTTTATCTTGTTATCAGGGATATATTCGAAAAGGAACGAAGGTTTGATCCCGCTTTTCTTGCAGGTGAGTTTACACCTGATCAGATAGGCAGGATAACTAAAATGTACATCGACAGACAAGCATTATCGAATAATACTTATGAAGTGTTTTCGCAAAGCGTAGATGTACTTATAAAGGAAAAAGAATCGGCAGAAATGTCAAACGATACAGTGAGCGATATAGAAGCTCTTATAAAATCAAAAAGAAAAGATTAATTTTACCTTACATAAAGAAAGGAACGGTCGGCAGAATGGAACAAACGAAGAAAAATGCTATGAAATTGTTGGTGGAAAAGGGAAAGCAGAAGGGCTCTCTTACCAATAATGAGATAATGGAGGCGTTTGAAGAGATAGATCTTGATCTTGACCAGATCGAAAAATTCTATGATACGCTCCAAGGAATGGGAATCGAGATCGTCGGATATCTTGATAACGAGCATGAATTTGATGAAATAGAAAGTGAAGTTGAAAAGTACGAAAGCGCCGAAGATATGGAAAAAATGCTGGCGCAGGAGGGACTCCCTATAGATGACCCGGTTCGTATGTATCTTAAAGAAATAGGACAGTTTCCGCTTCTTGACAGCGAAAGAGAGCTGTATCTTGCACAGCGTATGGCGGACGGTGACGACAAGGCAAAAAAAGAACTCGTTACCGCGAACCTGCGTCTTGTTGTAAGTATTGCAAAAAGATACGTAAGCAAGGGTATGTTTTTCCTTGACCTTATCCAGGAAGGCAACCTCGGTCTTATGAAGGCTGTTGAAAAGTTTGATTATACAAAGGGGTATAAGTTTTCAACGTATGCTACCTGGTGGATAAGACAAGCTATTACGAGAGCTATAGCGGATCAGGCAAGAACGATAAGAATTCCCGTTCATATGGTCGAAACGATACACAAGGTTACAAAGACAACACGTCAGCTTTTGCAGGAATACGGCAGAGAGCCGTCTGCCGAGGAGATTGCCGCAGAGCTTAATATGAGCGTTGAAAAGGTTCGCGACATAATGAAGATTGCACAGGACCCGGTTTCTCTTGAAACGCCTATCGGTGAGGAGGAGGACAGCCACTTGGGTGACTTTATTCCCGATGATGATTCACCCGCTCCTGCGGATGCGGCATTCTACACGTTGCTTCGCGAACAGCTTAACGAGGTGCTTAATACACTTACCCCTCGTGAAGCGCAGGTGCTCCGCCTGAGATTCGGCCTTGAAGACGGTAGAACAAGAACGCTCGAAGAAGTCGGAAAGGTGTTCAATATAACGAGAGAAAGAATCAGACAGATAGAAGCGAAGGCACTTCGTAAACTCAGACATCCTAGCCGCTCGAAGCGTCTTAAGGACTATTTGGATTGATAAATTATCGCTGTTTATATTTTATTTAAAAAAACTACTTGACTGAACGCTAATTTTAGTGTAATATAGGACTGTATATTTATAGACGGAACTTTTGTTCTCGAAATTTAATTTTTTGATGAAGTATTCTTCACAATCAAAGAAAGGCATGGTCACATAACAAATGAAAAAGAGATTATTCGCAATCTTTCTCGCACTTGCAATGATGTTACCTGTAGCACTTGCAAGCTGTTCTTCGGGTTCTTCTGCTGCAGAAGGCGGAGAAATAATTGAAGCCGATGAGATAGCGGCGAGAAAACCGAAAACCGTTGTTCTGACACTTATGACGGGTGATGAAACGACTGACGAGGCAATAAAAGCTGTTCAGGATGAGATAAACTCTATAACAACACAGCGCTTTAAAACGCAGGTTATCCTTCGTTATTTTAAAGAAAGCGAATATGAAGAAAAGATAGACCAGATAGTTGCTGATATCGCAGAGGAACAGACGTTGAAAGCGGAGCAGGAAAGCGCTGCTGATGCTTCCGAAAAAGAATCAAAGCGTCTTGCAGCTATAGATAAGCTCATTGCCAACGATAAAGATCAGGGCGGCAGAAAGAGCAAATGGTATAAAGAAGAAGCCCAGGAAGAGGAAGAAAGCGAAACAGAATATTACGAAACAGAGTTCAATATTCTCGGTTCTTCCGTTGAAAAATACCCCACTCCTTCTTCTACACAGATGGACGTATTCCTTATATGCGGTGCGGAAAATCTTTCCAAGTATGTAAACGATGAAACGTATGCAACGGATGACGAATCATTCTTGCTTCAGCTTGATGAAATGCTTGCGGATAAAGCAAAGGAACTTCATCAGTACCTTAATCCCAACGTTCTTTTGGGCGGTAAGGTTGGCGACGGTACATACGCAATACCGACTAACAGACAGTTGGCTTATGACTACACGTACCTCGTTCTTGACAAGGCTCTTATGGCTAAATACGGCATAAAAGAAGAGAAAATAACGGGCCTTACAGATAAAGAAACGATCAAATATCTTAACGCAGTAAGTGCAGGCGAAACAGATGTTACGCCCATCCTTAATCCCTTGGCAGGTCTTTACGATGAAACAGACAAGGATGCGTACATTCAGCCCATAAGCCTCGCGGATGCTCCCGGTATTGTAGGTCTTTTCTCAGGTGAAACGACAATATACGGTACATACCTTTCCAATGCGGCAACTTCGGGACTTAAATCTGCTCCGAAGAACATACTCAATCAGTGGCAGTATACCGAATTTTATTCATATATGAAGCAGTTTGAGCGCAACGGATACTTCTGTGAAAATCCCACTGAAGATACAAAATACGCTCTCAAAGTTGTTAAAGAAGATGAAGCGTATGCAAGTACGGTAGATACTGATAAATACGTTGTAAAGGTTCTCGAAAAGCCCGTTGCATCAACGGAAACTGTCGGCGAGTATATGCTCGGCATAAGTAAATACGCAGCTGATGCCGACAGATGTATGGAGATCATTACGTTCCTTAACACTAATCCTGAGTTCAGAAATCTTCTCCAGTACGGTATCGAGGGCGTAAACTACAGAATAGATGAAGCTACGGGTGCACTCAAGCGTCTTAATCATGACTATATGATGGACATTTACGTTACAGGTAATACGTTTATCGCATATCCCGAAGAAGATATGAATCTTGATGTTTGGGAAAAGGCTAAGGAAACGAATAAGTCAACGCTTATTTCTCCTTATCTCGGATTCGTTTTCCAAAATGAAAATAACGGTGATATTATAAAGGCTGCTAAAGAACTTTCCGATGAAATGTTCAAGCGTGTAAATGACTATAATCCCGAAAACGACAGATTGGCAAAGATTGCCGAAAGTGAAGAAGCTATCAGGGTGGCACAGGAAGCACTTGTCACACTCCGCGCCGAGAACGTAACGCTTAAAGCAGCTTATGAGCCTTTCAGAAAGGTTATAGATCCTATCCAGGCTCAATGCGATGATATAAAAGCTCGTCTTGATGATGCAAATGCCGCAAACAAACCTTTCAAGGATGAAGTGACAAAGCTTCAGGCGGAAGTTAAAAAGCAGACAGAGATCGTAGATGCAAGAACAAAGAGCATAGCTGATGCACAGGCTGAATTGGATGAACTGAAAAAATCTGAAACACCCGCTGCTGATGCTGTTGAAAAGCTTGAGAATGACATATCCATTATGCAGACAGCACTTGATACCGCAAAGAAGGCTCTTGATGAGGCAACTCCTAAGCTTGCAGCTGCAGAAGCGGCTATGGCTCCCACACAGGCAACTGTTGACGCTATAACAGAACAGCTTAAACCCGTTGAAGAAAAGCTTGCCGCAGAAACGGAAAAGGCAAAGGCTGAAAAGACAGCTCTCGACGAAAACGAAGCTCAGATCAAAGCGAACGAAGATGCAATCGTTGAGAACCAGAAGCTCATTGATTCTTACCAGTATACAACAACTGAAGAATATGATGCAGTGATTATGGATCTGTATGAAGCATTCTTCTCACAGCTTAATTCGGAACTCAGAAAGAATGAAGCTTATTCTAAGTTTATGAGTCCTGAAGACGAAAACAGCGTTGTATTTATTTACAACAGCTGGTACGATGAAATGTACGCTGAATGATCTTGCGCTGATGCAAGTTTAAAAAGAAATATGAAAGCCGATATGCTTGAGCGCGTATCGGCTTTTAACATCTTTTGATGTCGAAAATTATATAGTAAATATATGCTTCAATTAAATTATTTTATAAAAAATATTCCTTTTTTGTTGAAATTTAAATTCATATGTGATATCATATACGTAAATGTAAAGACAAATATATACGTAAAATATTGAAAGGAAGTGCCGTGGTGTTAAAAAAATTAATTTCTCTGTTACTTGTATTCTGTACATTGACGTCAGCTGTCTGCATTGCCCCTGTTGCTCTTGAGGAGTATGAATATTCCGACAGTGAAAGCGGTGTCGCAATTACGGACTGGAACGAAAATGCATCCTATACAGTAATCATTCCGAATAATATTGACGGAAAGGCTGTTACGGAAATAAAAAGGGAAGCCTTTTCAGATTGTGCTTCGGTTTATGAAATAGTGATTCCCGATACAGTGACATTAATAGATCCGTCTGCATTTATCGGATGCACATCGCTCAAAGCGATAACGGTATCAGATTCAAACACATCATATAAAACCGCAGACGGCAACCTTTATTCAAAAGACGGAAAAACACTTGTAAAATTCTGCGATGTGTCGGCTGTTGAATTTTCCGTACCTGATACGGTAACTGAAATATCACCTTACGCTTTTTATCAGATGGATAAGCTTTCATCTGTTGCTCTTAACAACGTAAAAAGCATTGGAGAATATGCTTTTTACGGTTGCTCATCACTTAAAAATATTGATCTTTCCTCTTTAGAAAATATTAAAGAATATGCTTTTTATTCATGCATTTCACTTACATATGCGAATATAGGTATAAAGAATATTCCCGAAGGACTCTTTTACAACTGTGAAAAGCTTGAAGATGTTGTTCTTATGGGAACAGAATCTATAGATAAGCTTGCCTTTGCAGGATGCTTTTCACTTAAAACAGCACTTATACCTAACGGCACGGCAGTTGCCGGTGAAGCATTTTTCGGAACGTCCGCTGTGTTGTATGGCGATGATAATGTGAAAATGTATGCACTTGAAAATAAAAACGAATACGTAAATGCATTATATACAGCTTCTGTGCCGGTGTCATCTGTTGCGTTTGCTTCACAGTCGATCAATATGCGTGTTGACGATGTTGTATCCCCGAATGTATCCATTATGCCCGAAAATGCAGAAGTCAAGGACGTTGTTTATGTTTCTTCAAACGAGGACGTTGTTAAGATCGTTGACGGTAAATTTTCAGCCGTCGGCAAAGGTGTGGCAACGGTCGTTGCAAAAAGCGTAAGCGGTGCAAAAAAAGCTATTATAACTGTAAATGTTTCCGATAGAGTTGCACCTTTGCAGTCATCACATCCGTATGAAAGCGGATTAAATCAAAAATATACGTATACTCTTGAAGGTGAGCACGACAAGATCGCCGTTGTATTTTCACACGATACGTACGTTGAAGAATACGAAGATTTTATCATCGTAATGGATAAAAATAACGAGAACGTGGGTACATATACAGCAGACCAGCTTGCGGGAAAAGTTCTTATCATAAATGGTGATACAGTAAATATCACACTTATTTCCGATGACAATGTTGAATATTTCGGATTTTGCATTACCGATGTATTGCCTGCGGATGAGTTTTTGTTAGCATCCGAAATAACACTCGATAAAGATACACTTGAGCTTGATTATGGCGAATTCTGTAAACTTAACTACACACTTTCGCCAAACGGTGCTTTGGTATCAGACGTTTATTTTGTGTCAAGTGATAACGATATCGTATCTGTAGATCCCGACGGAACTGTGTATGCTGTAAACAAAGGACAGGCGTATGTTATCGTTTACGATAAAGTATCGGGAAAAAGCGCACAGTGCCTGATAACGGTAAACAAAAACGTAGTTGACGGTATGCACTACGTATCAGACGGTGAAAAAATTATAGTAACGCATTACGAAGGTGAAGCGGAAACACTTACTATTCCTTCGGAAATAGACGGACTGCCCGTTGAAGTTATCGCAGACGGCGCATTTATGTATTCACCTACACTTAAAAGCATAACTGTTCCAAAGACAGTTACGGCTATTGCAAACGATGCGTTTGTCGGATGTGTAAATCTTACTGAAATAAACGTATCGGAAGAAAATGAAAAGTTTTCCTCGTCAAGCGGTGTTCTTTACAGTAAGGACGGTACGTATCTTATTGCCTGCCCGGGCGGTAAGAGTGGCGGATTTACAGTTAAAGACGGTGTTGCTGCCATAGGCGAGCACGCATTTAATATGTGCGTAAACGTAACAGAAATAACGTTTTCTCCGACGGTTGAGCTTATATCACAAACCGCATTTGATTACTGTGAAAATCTTACGGCGTTTGCTGTCAGCTCATCTGAACATTTTGCAGTCAGCGACGGTGTTCTTTATACGAAGGATATGAAATCACTCGTTCATTATCCGTGTGCAAAAACGGGTGAGTACGTTATGCCCGACAGCGTTGAAGTTATAAAAGACGGTGCTTTCAACGGAGTTGTCAAGCTTACCGACATAACAATATCGAAAAATCTTTCAAAAATAGAAAAGGGCGCACTTTCGCACGCTGAAAATTTGCAGACAGTTGCGTGTGATGAAGAAAATCTGTTCTTTGCTTCGTCAAACGGTATCCTTTATGATAAGGATAAAAAGAAGATAGTATGTTGTCCGCCTTCGTATAACGGTGAGTTTTTGATCAAAGACGGTGTTGAAACTATAGGCGAATACGCTTTTGCAAAGTGCGTAAATGTAACTGACGTGTTTATACCTTCCACGGTTAAACAGATAGGAAAATATGCGTTTTACGGTGCTGACGGAATAGCGCAGATAATATTACCGCCGAGCGTTGTAAGTGTTGGCGAGGGTGCATTCGATAATTGTTCAAACGTAAGAGTTTTTGCACCCGATACCGTTGCAAATATAGGTACTGCAAACGGAAGTGCGGTGATCCTTTGCTCCGACGGCTCACAAACTTGGAAAAACGCACAAGGTGCAGGATATAAAACCGAGACTGTAACATATTCGTCAACTCAGTCAGGTATTGCAATTTATTACGGAGAAGTGCCGAATGGTGCTGAATTTGAAGCGGTGAAGTGCAAAAACGGCAAAAATGCTCTTTTGCAGATGCTGTTTTCTTCAGAGGAGATAATAGCGTTTGATATTTCATTCGGTAAATACATCACACCGAATGATTACACTGCTCTTTTGTATACGGATGAATTGATAGAAGCTGTGTACAGAGTAGAAAACGAAAATATCGAAGAGGTAGACTTTGTAACTGCAACAAACGGTATTTCTTTCTTGACACGCGGCGGTACGTACGTGCTTTCTTGCGGTGTACGCATAAGTGATAAAACAGAACTTGCCGTAAAACGATTGCCCGATAAAACGGAATACAGCTACGGTGAAGAATTTGTAAAAGACGGACTCGAAGTGTATTATAAAAACTTTGCAGGTATCGTTACAGTACTTAACGGCGATGAGTATACAGTAGATGCTCCGACGCTTAATATCGGCGGAGAGCGTATAGTAAAAGTTACGTATGAAACAAAAAGCGTTGAATTTAAAGTAAAAGTCAAAACAGAACCGCTTACAGCTGAAATAAGTATCGACGGAGAGCTCAAACTTGGCGGTAAGATCACGGCAACCGTTGAAAACGTAAACTACGATTACATCCCATATGAGATCACGTGGTACAGAAACGGTGAGCTTGTAGAAGGTGTAAAAGGAAACGAGTATACGGTAACGGTTCTCGACAGCGATAAGGATATCACCGCAAAGCTTACAGCAATAAACGGCTGTGAGGGTGAGGCTTTATCAAACGTGTTACACGTAGGCGTGTTTGAAATTTCAACGGACGTTTATAAGATAAACAAGGAAAGTGCTTTGATAAGCAAGATAAACGAGCAGACAACGGTGGACACATTCTTGTCAAACCTTGCATTCTCAAACGGTGTTAAAGCGTATAAGGGTGATAAAGAGCTTACAGGCGAAGATCTTATCACAACGGGCACTGAGATAAGACTTTACAGCGGCGGTGAAGTTGTAAGCACGGTTACTGCAGTGGTTACGGGTGATATAAACGGTGACGGAAAAATATCACTTATAGATTTTTCAAATATCAAGGCGTATATGCTCGGTGATAAAGATTTTACATCATTTGACAAATACGCAGCAGACGCAAACGGCGACGGCAAGCTTTCGCTTATCGACTTTTCACAGTTCAAGGCGCATATGCTTGGCGATTTAACGATAGAAGGAAAGGAATATTGAGTATGAAAAGAATAACAGCATTATTAGTAACAGCGGTATTACTTCTTCCGCTTGTAAGCATCGGTGTGTTTGCATCGGCAAGCATTGACGTGTCTGGTCCTTCAAAGGCATACCCGGGTGACACGGTAACATTTACCGTAAAGCTTGACACAGCTGATATAACGGGCGCAAGAGCGGTTATGTTCGATATGGTATTTGATACCGAACAAATGACGTATAAATCAAGCAGCGGTATTCTTTCCGGTTGGGACGTAACTGAAAAGAAACCTTCAAGCGGTGTTGTAAGATTGCTTTTTGAATGTGAGAACGAAGGCGGCGACGACGTTTCGGGTAAAACTCTTATAAAAGTAAACTTCACACTTTCGAATTCTTTGACAAAGGGAGAAAATGTAGAAGTAACATTTAAAAAAATACAAATAGCCTCTTCTGAAGATGATGCGTATCCAACCGATATAACGCACTCTGTGGAGATTACGAAGAAGTCGTCGGATGCAACTCTTTACTCGTTATCAGTAAGCGGTGCAACGCTTTCTCCTGCATTTTCATCCGATAAAACGTCGTATACGACGGATATCGACTACAGAACGAAACCGCTTACGATAAATTACAAAACGACCGATTCAAAGGCAACAGCAAAAGTATCGGGCAACAGCTCACTCAAAGTCGGTAAAAATACGATAAATATAACGGTAACAGCCGAGGACGGAACTACAAAGAAATATACGATAGTTGCCAATATGGCTGAAAATCCCAATCCCGAAAGTTCAGACTGCACGCTTTCCGACGTTAAGATATCAGTGGGAACTATCACACCCGAATTTAAATCAAACGTATACGAATATACGGTAAACGTACCTGCTGACGTTGATAAAATAACGATAGATCCGACACCGAACGATGGTAACGCAACGGCAGAAAAGAAGATCGTTTCTTTAACAAAGGAAGAAACAGAGGTTACCGTAACGTGCACGGCAGAGGATGGAAGTAAGAAAGATTATGTCTTTACGATAGTAAAGGAGATGTCATCCGATACAAACGGCGGACTTGATACCGACAGCGAAATTCCTGCCGATACGGATGCCATAACCGAGGATGCTGTAACGGATGAAATAACGCAAGCAACACCCGACACGGACTACATATCGGAAAACGAAGAAACGGATGCTGAAACCGATGCTGACACAAGACCTGTGTATAATGAAAAAACGGGATTCAAGAAGCCCGTACCGCTTTGGAGCGTTCTTCTTTGTTCGATCGTATCTCTCGTTATCGGTGCTGTAATTTCAGCTCTGATATTCAAAAGAAAATTCTAAAAATCTCCCTTCGGGCATATTATATAAAAAAGTATAATATCCCGGAGGGTCTTTATGTCTGAACATAATATTTCAATATTTGCAAGGAAACATATGGAAATAAGCGGCGCGGTAAGCGTTTTAAGCTTTGACGACGAGCAGGTCGTTTTGAAAACAACAATGGGACTGTGCTGCGTAAGAGGGAACGAGCTTACCGTATCAAAGCTCGACTGCGATGGCGGCGAGGTATTCGTGGACGGTCAGATATGCTCTGTGTATTATCCGGAACAGACAGAAGAAAAGCGAAGCGTTTTTTCTAAAATATTCAAATGACAGGCGGATTTTTATACCAGGAACCGAAAACACAGCTGTTCATAATTTTTTATTCTTTTTTGCTCGGTGTGGGAATCGGAGTTGTGTACAGTTTGTTTGATACTATATATATAATGTTTTGTCCATATATAGTATCTGGGGCCGGTTTTGAGGGTGAAATTCAAGAAGGACGAAAAAACAAAATAAAAATTTCAAAAATATTTCAATTTTCTATTGATTTTTTCTTTTCGGTAGTATATACTGTAATAACAGTCGTTTTTATTTTTTGTGCAAACAGGGGCAGGTTCAGATTTTTTATGCTGGCTTTTGCCGTTGTCGGATTTGCTTTTTATAAACTGACTGTCGGGCGTATCGTGTCGTTTTGTATGCGTGCATTGTTTAAATGCATCCACCGCATACTGAAAAAAATATTCATACTTCCGCTGTGCCGTTTGTCAAAAATGGTAAAGACGTGCTTTGACGGATGCGTTATCAAAAAAAGATTTTTAAATACCGTTGTTAAGGATAAGGATTTTTAATGAAAACAAGAACAAATGTGTTTGTAAAAACAGCAATATGTTTTTTTCTTGTATTTGCTTTCATTATGATAATTAATTTGAGTATGAAAGTAAACGAGCTTAAGCAAAAACAACAGCAGCTTCAGTCGAGTGTATATGAAAAAAGGATCGCTGTAGAACAGCTCAAGGATATGTGTCAGCGAGAAATCGATGAGGATTACATACAGAAGGTCGCAAGAGAAGAGCTTGGTTACCGTATGCCCGGTGAAGTGGTATATTATAACGACTTGACGAAATAACGAAAGGGGACGGTTATCGTCCCTTTGTTTTTGGAGATAATATGATTATTAAAAATGCAAGAATTTTTACTATGGATGACCGCCGTATTATCGAAAACGGCACAGTTGTAACGGAAAACGGCAAAATAACTTACGTCGGTGAGGATGTTTTTGAAGGCGACGACGTAATTGATGCCAAAGGATGTATACTTATGCCGGGGCTTATCGATGCACATACACACCTCGGTATGATAGAGGATTCACTTACATTTGAAGGTGACGACCTCAACGAAGAAACATCTCCCGTCACACCTCAGCTTTCAGCACTTGACGGTATCAATCCGTTTGATGCCTGCTTTGCTGACGCTTACCGTGCAGGGGTGACTTCCGTGTGTACAGGCCCGGGAAGTGCAAACCCCGTCAGCGGAATGTCCGTGCTTATAAAAACTTACGGAAAAACGGCTGATTCTATGGCGGTGCTGTCACCTGCAACGATGAAATTTGCACTTGGCGAAAACCCGAAGTCGGTGTATCACGGAAAGAGCGAAGCACCCCAAACACGTGCCGCAACTGCCGCAATTATACGCGAAGCGCTTACGAAAGCAAAAAAATATGCAGAAGGTGTTGACAGCTATAACGAAGACCCAGAAAATTGTGACGAACCTGAATATGACGATAAAAACGAAGCACTTGCTTGCGTTGTAAAGGGAAGCTTGCCTGCACATTTTCACGCACACAGAGCAGATGATATTTTTACGGCTGTAAGAATTGCAAAGAAATTTTCACTGAAATATACTTTAGTGCATTGTACGGAAGGATATCTTGTTGCAGAGGAGCTTGCAAAAGAGGGGATAAGTGCGATCCTCGGACCGAATATGACCGACAGAAGCAAGCCCGAGCTTAAAAATCTTTCTTTTGAAAATCCTAAAATATTAAACGAACACGGAATACTGTTTTCTATATGCACAGACCATCCCGAAACACCGATACAGTACCTTCCTTTGTGTGCCGCACTTGCACATAAACACGGCTTGCCGTATATGGAATCACTTGAAGCTGTCAGTTGCAACAGCGCAAAAATACTTGGCGTTGACGACAGACTCGGCAAGATAAAAGAGGGGTACGATGCGGACCTTGTGCTGTTCGACGGTGATCCGCTTGATCTTTATACCAACGTCAAATTAACGGTAATAGACGGAAAAATCGTTTATAAGAGAACATAATGCACAAAAAAGTACCGTTGTTAATATAAAAAACAATTATTGTTTACGCATTATTAACCACATAATTTTTGCGGTACTATATAATGAATTTAGATAAAAATTTAACGAAATTAACAAGTTTATATAAAAACAGGAGGATCTTGAAATGATCGGAACAAAGATACTTATCGTTGACGACGACGTCAATATTTGCGAAGCTCTGCGCGTTTATTTTGAAAACGAGGGCTACGAAGTAAAAACAGCTAACGACGGCGTTGAAGGTGTAAATTATTTTAAACTTTACGAGCCCGATTTGGTGCTTCTCGACATTATGCTCCCCAAAAAAGACGGCTGGGCAGTTTGCAGAGAAATACGCGAGGTTTCTTCAAAGCCTATAATAATGGTTACCGCTAAGGGCGAAGTGTTTGACAAGGTGCTCGGTCTTGAAATGGGTGCTGACGATTTCGTTGTTAAGCCGTTCGATATGAAAGAGCTGGCTGTAAGAATAAAGGCAGTCCTCAGACGTTGCAACTCACACGAAAATCAGAACGACGAAGAAATAATCAAATTTGAAAATATCGAAATAAGCTTGCAGAAGTACGAGCTTAAGCTCAGAGGAAAGAGCGTTGATATTCCGCCTAAGGAACTTGAACTTCTCTACTTCCTCGCATCCAACTATAACAGAGTATTTACAAGAGATCAGCTCCTTGATAAGGTCTGGGGCTTTGATTACCTCGGTGACTCAAGAACAGTTGACGTTCACGTTAAGCGCCTTCGTGAAAAGCTTGAGGGCGTATCAGATAAATGGGTGCTTAAAACTGTTTGGGGCGTAGGATATAAATTCGAGCTTCTCCAGTAAAATCAAACTATCGGGGCAGCCCTTGTTGAATTTGCAAAGGGCTGTCCTTTTCTGTATTGAAGGGATAATTTAATGTTTAAAAGCGTTTTTACGAAGTATGTCGCGGCGTTTATGCTTATAATTTTTGTAAGCTTTTTCGTTTTGTCAGTCATACTCGTTTCAAATACAGCAAACAATTCCATAGGAATGAAGAGGGAGTCAGTCCTCAATGCCGCCGAGGCGGTAAGTGAATTTATTTCGGGTAAATATAACGATTCGGCAACCGTTGATTTCGGCAGATTCGTCTATTACGAAAACGTAGAAAACGATATATCCGTCCTTCTTGACACAGTTTCCGATGCTATCGGTGAGGATATGTTCGTTTTTATTACAGATGAAAACGGTGTCGTTTTGCTTGATGCAAACGCGCCATCTCTTACAGAAGGCACAATTCCTAAGGAAGTTATGATAAAGCTCGGTGCTGACGGGGTATACAGCAAGTATACAACGATGGAAAACTTTTTTGCTGTAAAACATCTCGTGTGTGGTAAATCCGTTGAAAATTCCGACGGGGAAGTTGTCGGAACTGTTTTTGTGTGTAGTGAAAATGCAAGATATCAGGATCTCGTTTCAAAAACGATAAAGGCTATCGTCGTATCCGTTTTGTGGGTCATGCTTGCCGCACTCGTTGTCGTTTATTTTATTTCCGAAAGAATAATTTCACCGCTTAAAACGATGAGTGCAGCGGCAAAGGATTTTTCACAAGGAAAATTCGACGTGCGCGTTCCGATAACGGGACACGATGAGGTGGCAGAGCTTGCATCCGCATTTAACAATATGGCAACTACACTTGAGAAAAACGAAGATATGCGTAAGACGTTTTTGGCAAACGTTTCGCACGACCTCCGCACGCCGATGACTGCAATATCAGGATTTGTTGAGGGAATGCTCTCAGGTGCTATTCCGCCCGAAAAGCAGGACCACTATCTGCAGATAATATCAAATGAAGTGAAACGCTTGTCAAGACTCGTTTCTTCTTTGCTTGATATCTCACGCTTGCAGGCAGGCGACAGAAAGATCGTAAAAGAAAAGTTCGATATCTGTGAAATGGCAAGACAGATAATAATATCGCTTGAGCAAAAGCTTGATGCCAAAAAACTCGACGTTATGTTTGAGTGTGACAGAGATAAAATGTTTGTCTTTGCAGACCGTGACACGATACACCAAGTCCTTTACAATATTTGCGATAACGCACAGAAATTTTCGTATGAAAAAGGAAAGTATATCGTCAGCATAGTCGAAAAAGATAAAAAGGTTTTCGTGAGTGTAAAAAATGAAGGACAGGGAATAGTAAAGGAAGAGCTTCCGTTCGTCTTTGACAGATTTTACAAGAGCGATAAAAGCAGAGGACTTGACAAAACAGGCGTTGGCCTCGGACTTTATATAGTGAAAACCATAATTGATTCTCACGGCGAAGAAATATGGGTGAACAGCGTATACGGTGAATATTGTGAATTTGTGTTTACACTTTCATCATTTCAGGATAATCAAAACGGTGCAGGACAGGACAAAAAACAGACGAAAAAATCTTTACGCCGTTAAAGTTTACAAACGAACGATAAAAATTAAAATAACAGCACAGTGAATACACGATTTATTAAAACATAAAAGATATACTTATAGTAGGTGCAAACCAATACGTTAAAGGGGTAGTTCAGACTTGAGGACCGAAAACAGTCAAAATACAAAAGAAGAAAACAAGACATCAACGTCGGTTTCTTCGTATGGCGGATATCAGTATAAAAGAGAATACGAAGAACTTATTCAGTCCAAAACAGCTGAAGAAAGTGTACCTGTAAAAATAACGGTCGTTGTTGCGTTAGCCGTTTTGTTTACTGTAAGTGTTGTTGCGATAGCGGTTCTGCTGATTGTTAACGTTTTGCTTACTGCTCCCAAAATAAGCGTCGGCGCAACGGAAACGGAAAACAGTTCACAGGCTTTTGGTTCTGACTTACACCCTAATGCGATAACGGATAGGATGGGAGAGGTCGGCAGGCGGTCAAGAGCGAAAATAAAAGCTTCCGGTGCTGAGCTTGCAGGATTTTTTATAACATCCGACGGATATATTGTCACAGCAAGCTCTCCTTTGCTTGAGTCCGGCAATATTACCGTAAATGTGTTAGATAAAAATATGACAGCGAAGCTTGTGGGGATGGATGAAACAAGCGGTGTTGCAGTTCTTAAAATAGATATGCAATCCCTTTCCGCTATTGATTTCGGATACAATGTGAATGTTCGTCAAGGAGACAGCGTATACGTTGTAAACGACCGTGGAGTTATCCCGGGTAATATTTCTGCAAGCGGTGATAAGGATTTCAATATCCGCGGCGTTGCTTTTGATGATTCAATGCTCGGTTCCGCCGTGCTTGATTTAAACGGTATGGTCGTTGGCATCGTTACAAACGGTGAGGGAAAAGATGTCAGAGCACTTTTGTCATCAACTGTTATACCTGCAATAAGGCGTTTTGTTAAGGATGAATTTCATATGGATATTTCTTCCGAATGCCGATATACGGATCATCTGGGAATTACCGTTGTTTCCGTGTCAGACGATGAGAGCGAACGATTCGGTCTGCCGGGCGGTATAATGGTGGTCAAGATCGCCCCGTCGTCAAAGGGTGAAAAAATAGGTCTGCTGACAACCGATATAATAATCGGTGTTGACGGCGTTACAATAAGCGACGTTGATTCATTTGAAAGTGCGCTTTCCGAGCAAAGCGGAAAATCGGTAACACTTCTCATTTACCGAAACGAAAAAAACGTAAACATAAATCTTGACGTGGATGGTTGAGGAATAATATGGGCGAAAGTATCGTGTCAAAAAAAATGAAGTTTGGCGATGCTTTCGCCGCTTTATTTGTTATCGCATTTGCGTTTGCGTTGCTTGTTTTTTTGCCGAGAGATAATTCGGTAAATACAGTATACATAACTACTCAAAACAGCAAATATGCGTATTCTGTTGTGGACGACAGAACGGTAAACCTTTCCGAAAACGGAATAGATCTTACCGTCATAATATCAAACGGGGATGTCTTTGTTGAAAGATCCACTTGCCCCGATGGAATATGCACTTCGTTGGGCAAAATCAGAAAAAACGGCTGTATCGTTTGCCTGCCTGCAAAGGTCATTATCGAACTGAAGTCCGAGGAGGTGGATGCCGTTGCAGGATAAATATATAAAAAGAACGGCACTTTGCGGACTTCTTACCGCACTTGCAATAGTTGTATCCGCATTTGAATCCTTACTGCCCGTACAAGCTGTTATACCGTTACCCGGGCTAAAACTCGGCATTGCAAATATCGTAACCGTTTATGCACTTTATTATATAGGAAACAAAGAGGCTTTTATAATTCTTTTGTGCAGATGTGCTGTCGTCGGTGTTTTGTTCGGAAATTTAACGTCGTTTTTGTTTTCTGTTTGCGGCGGTTTGCTTGCACTTTTCGCTATGTGTGCAATGAAAAAGTTTGGAAAGGAAAGGTTTTCTTTTATCGGTGTGTCGATAGTTGGTGCGGCATCTCATAATACAGGTCAGATATTGGCATCGTGTGCCGTTTTAAAAACATTGGGTACGCTTTATTATCTGCCGCCGCTTTTGCTTGCATCCGTTGTTTGCGGAGGTGTCACAGGAACAGTGTTGTGCCTTTTACCTGAATTAAAAAACTTGAAAATAACAAAATGAAAAAAATAATTTGTATTTTAATCGTAACTGCCGCACTTTTAAATTCGTGTGCGACTCGGTATGAAAGCAACTCGTATTTTGCACTTGATACGTTTATAACGCTGAATATTCCCGAAAAAAGCGGCGTTGACGTTGAAAGTGTGATAAAATATTATGAAAGCCTTTTGTCAAAGACAGACAGTAATTCCGAGATATATAAGATAAATGAAAGTTTTGAATATAAAGCATCCGATGAAGTTACAGCACTTTTGAAATATGCACTTGAAATATCCGAAAAAACTTACGGTGCGTTTGATATAACGTGCGGTAATCTTATGTCGCTTTGGGATTTCAAAAAAGAAAGTCCAAGACCACCGAGTGAAGAAGATGTAAAAAAAGCGCTTTTTTATACGGGATATAAGAACGTCACCTTTGATGAAAATAAAGTGAAAAAAGAAGAAAACATAAAGCTCGATCTCGGCGGTATTGCAAAGGGATACATAGCAGAAAAGTGTGTCGAATATCTGCACGAAAACGAAGTGACGAGCGGTTTTTTGAATTTGGGCGGTAACATTGCAATAGTTGGAGAAAAGGAAAACGGCGAAGGATGGAGCGTTGGTATAAAAGATCCTTTAAATACTTCGTCAACCGTTGGAAACATCATACTTTCAGACGGATATATTTCCGTATCGGGGGATTATGAAAGATATTTTGAATACGAAGGTAAAAAGTATCATCACATAATAGATACGAAGACGGGATATCCCGCTGAAACGGATATAATATCCACAGCGGTAATATCAAAAAACGGAACGCTTGCAGATGCACTTTCAACAGCACTGTTCGTTATGGGACTCGAAAGATCGCTTGAATTTTATAAAGAAAAAATATATGATTTTGAAGCGGTGCTGATCACCAAAAAAGGCGAAATTTATATTACAGACGGCATCAAAGACCGCTTTACTTTGACAAGCGGTGATTATATATTGAAAACGGGGGATGAAAAATGAAGAAAATAATCAGTTTTTTACTTGCTTCTTCTATGCTTCTTTCTTTTGTATCGTGCGGTGATCAAGATGACGGGGTGACGTCATTTGATGTAAACGTAACACAGCCGAGTGAAGATACAAATAAGACAGACACAACGGACACAAACGAAGGTGCACAGACGACGTATGATGAAGTGACAAATGATGAAATAACCTACCCTCCGCTTGAAGATCCGGAGGAAGATTCATTTTCAAACATAGTATTCAAACAGGTGTACGGAACGGGATATAATATCGACACACCTGTTTCGTGCAGTTTTATAGAACTTTACAATATTTCAACAAAAGATATAAAATTGGGAACTTTGTCACTATCTTATCTGACAGACGGCGACGCAAACTATAAAAAATATGATTTTGAAAGCGATGCTGAGATAACATCGGGCGGCAGATATCTTATAAAATGTGCCGATGCAGTCGGTGGAAATAAAGAAAAGTACGACACATCGTATGAAGTTATAAGAATAGAATATTACGATGCTGTGTGGGATACGGTAATTGATAATAAAAGCGTAAAGCTTGCCATAACCGACAAGACCGTGACACTTTCCCCGTCTGATGATATATCAAAAAATTCATCCGTGTATTCGTATTTTATCGCTCAAAAAACTCCTGACACAACGGACAGAAACGTAATTGACGGACTTTCAAAGCATAAAGCGGCGTACAGAAAAGAAAATACAATATCGTCTGGGTTTAAAACTGTAAACTATTCAACGATGTCCGCAGCCGATATATCCGATGTCCGCCCGCAGTATTCCGGCGGTGACCGCAATACGTATATTTCATCTCTCGGTGCAGGGGTTGATTTTTCACACGTCAGCGGATTTTACGATAAAGATTTTGAATTGAAGCTGACAGCGCCGAGCGGATATAAAATATATTATACGACCGACGGATCAGATCCCCGTACGTCGGGAAAAGAGTACACATCACCTTTGAAAATATCCTCTCCATCTTCAAGCATAGGATATCTTACAAATAAAAATTCCGTTCTTTTCAATATATCAAAGCCTATTAAAAATACCGTCGGCGGTAACGTTATAAAAGCGTGTGCGAAAAAGGGAAGCACAACTTCTGTCGTTGATACCAATTCCTATTTCGTTATTCCCGGTGCAAAAGAGATTTACAACGTACCGTTTGTATCATTAAGCCTTGATAAAGACGATTTTGTCAGCACAGATAAGGGTATATACTATACCGTTATGAAAAATCCTTTTGCGAAAAAGGAAAGAAGAGTATCGTATCTTGAAATGTTTGAATCTGACGGAACGCTTGTTTCATCGTCATACGTGGAACTGGCAATGAACGGCAACGGCTCGCTCGGTATGGCATCAAAGTCGATGCGTATATATTTTAAATCGGATGCAGATCCGACGGTAGTAAATAACCCGTCAAAGCTCAAATACGATATATTTGAAGGCAGGGCACAAAACGGTGTTACCGAATACAAAAGACTCATATTGAGAAATTCAGGTAACGATTCAAGCCGTTCGCACCTGCGAGACGGACTTATACAGACTCTTTGTTCGGAAATGAACGTGTCAACTATGGCGTACAGACCTTCTCTCGTTTTCGTAAACGGTGAATTCTGGGGCGTGTATAATATACGCGAAAGATTTGACAGTAAATATTTCAAGGAACATTTCGGAGTCAGTGAAGAAAATCTCGTTATGATCGAAGCACCGTCACCGCTTACAACAAATTGGGACGTCGATGAGCCGTACGTGCTCAATGAAGGGCAGGAAGGGGATGAAATACCGTATCATCAGCTTGCTGACTACGTTATTGCAAACGATATGTCGAACGAAACACACTATAAATACGTGTCGGACCGTATGGATATAGACAGCTTTATTGACTTCTTTGTTTGCAGTATGTATATGTGTAATCTGGACTGGCCTACGAATAATGTAAAGGTGTGGAGAAATAAATCCCCGTCCGATCCGTCGGGACTTGATACGAAATGGCGGTACGTCATTTGCGATACGGATATGGGTATGGGACTTGAAGGCGATTACGACAAAAATATGTTTGCTCATGCGTTGAACGATTCAACGGTGGCAGGCGGTATGATGTGCTCGCTTCTTGAAAATGAAAATTTCAAAAATCAGTTTGTCGAAAGATTTACATACGCTGCCGAAAAGGTGTTTACACCTTCAAAAGCTCTTAAGGTGTATGATGAATTTTATCAAGCTTTGCAAAATGTGATACAGCTCCATTTTGACCGCTGGCCGAGTGACGGCGGATCAATGAGCAGATGGAATTCCGAAACGTCATCCGTTAAGGAATTTATCGAAAAACGTCCCGAATACGCTTTGTCATCAATGAAAACGTATTTCGGTATCCAACCGAATGCACTTACGGTAAACCTCGACCTTTCAATAGCTGATCTTTACATAAACGGACAGCAAATAACGTCGTCGGGATATAATAAGGTCTTTTCAAACGGTGAGAAGGTTACAGTAAAAATAGTTCCCCAACAGGGTTATGTGTTTAAAGGTATGAAGACTGTGACGGACGGCGGAGGAGAAAAAACGTATACAGAACAGAGTATCACGTTTGAAATGAACGACAGAATAACGGTCGTAGGACTCGTTGAAAAGTCGGATATGCAAATAATACCGACGGTCGTTGCAGGCTCACGCAGTATTTTCGTGCTCGATAAGAAAGGCAATTTGTACGCCTGGGGCGAAAACGATATAAGACAGTGCGGTATCTGTATTACAAAAACCATAAGAAAACCGACACTCATAATGTCGGGTGTCATTCAAGTGGAAATGAGCAGAGGGGGAACGGAAGGCGACGCACCTCTTACCGCAATACTGACGTCATCGGGTGACGTTTATACAGTCGGTAATAATTCCTCAGGACAGCTCGGACGAGGCGGTGATGCAACACTGCTTACGAAGATAAATACAAACGTCAAGTTTAAAAAGGTGTCCGCAGGTCTTGATCATTTGTTATTGCTTTCCGAAAACGGTGACGTGTACGGATGCGGAAATAATTCCTACGGTCAGCTCGGGGCAAATAATTATAAAGGAAACGTCACGTCACTTACAAAAATAGCGCAGGGGGTATCCGATATTGCCGCAGGAAGACGCCATTCACTTTATATAACGAATGACGGCAAGCTGTACGCACTGGGCGATAACAGATGGACGAAAATTTCATCTTCCGCACCCGAGGTAATAACAACACCGTATTTGCTTGCAAGCGATGCCGCAAAGGTCTATGCAGGACAGCATAATTCACTTTATATAAATAAAAAAGGTGAGCTTTTCTATTTCGGATGGCGTGATCTTGCAACGTTCACATCAGGGCAGTCAAACGGAAAAATGAATAAGATAGCCGATAAAGTCGCCTCCGCATCTATTATGGACGAGCATTTTGTGTATCTTACAAATGACGGAAGCGTCTACGGCTTCGGACTTAATAATTACGGACAAATATCGGAGGATAAAAAGACAAAATCAACACCGTCGCTTATCGCAACAAAGTGCGTGTCAGCCTCTGCGGGAACGTACTATACGGCGTATATAACAGAGGGCGGAGAGGTTATCGTAAAAGGCTCAAATAAATCGGGAGTCATCGGTAACGGCTCAGTATCAAACAATTACACACCGCCGTATACGGCAATGAAAATATCATAAAACACAGCCGAGGAAGCTTTAAAGCGACCTCGGCTGTGTTTGCATATTGAAATAGGAAGATCGTAGAAGAGTGCGTAATGATAAAATTCGGTAAGCAGATAAATCATATAATAATGTATTTAATATAAAAAAAGGTATGTATGACATAGATCGATAAT
>JAZOSS010000033.1:0-5698 GCA_045657205.1 Eubacteriales bacterium | reverse complement strand
TACACATGAAATGGGCTTTGCGCGTGAAGTCGGAAGCCGTGTAATATTTATGGACGAAGGTAGAATAATAGAAGAAGGAACGCCCGAGGAAATATTCTCATATCCGAAAAGCGACAGACTTAAAAACTTTTTGGCAAAGGTGCTTTAATTACAAAAACCCGATCCGAATTATTTCGATGATCGGTTTTTTTATTTGAGTTTGTACTACCATCCGGTTATAAAAAAGCTTGCGAGTTTTTTATGAAAATCTCGCAAGCTGTATTTTTTATATGGAATATTTGTTTTTGTACATTTCGTACTTTTCGGCAAACAGTTCGTTTCTGCCGGACTTAACTTCCCCGAGGTACTCGTGGATGCCGACGTCACCCGAAACTTCGATCATCGTTGCCGCAAGGTTTGAACAGTGGTCGGACACACGTTCAAAGTTTGTAAGAAGGTCAGAGAGGATAAATCCGAGCTCTATCGTGCAAGCACCGTTTTTCAAGCGGTTGATATGGTTTGTTCTTATAGCAAGTATAAGATCGTCTATTCTTTCTTCAAGAGGTTCAACGTCTGCCGCCGTACGCAGGTTATTTTCCGAAAATGCCCTGTACGTGATATCTATTATTTCATCAAGTGCAAACTTCAGAATACCGATCTCTCTATTTGCTTCTTCGGAGAAAGATATCTTTTTATCGTTCATTTCAACGACCGCATCGGCAATATTTACAGCGTGGTCGCCTATTCTTTCAAAATCGCCTATTGCGTGCAGAAGCTTTGATATCTGACAGCTGTCGGCGTTTGAAAGGTCTTCACTTGAAAGCTTTACAAGGTACGTACCGAGGTGGTCCTCGTATTTATCAATAATGCTTTCAGTTTCATATACGCTGTCGAGTGTTTTTTGATTGTAGTTATTAAACAGAGAAAGTGCCTCTCTTATTGCCTTGACGGAATATTTAGCCATATCCGTTGTTACGCTGTTACATTCGGATATTGCAAAGGAAGGAGTATTGAGCAAACGCTCGTCGATAATGGGCGCCGTAACGCTCTGCTTATCGTCACCTTTAACGACTTTTTCTGCAAGCTTGATGAGAAGCTTACGGAAAGGAATGAGCATAAGCGTTGTAGCTACGTTAAATATACTGTGAACAACAGCTATACCGAAAGCATCAATAGGCTTGTCAATAAAGGCAAGCGACACGATTGCATCTACGATATTGTAAGCCGCCAATATCGTTACCGTACCGATAACATTGAATGATATGTGGATAGCGGCAACGCGTTTCGCGTTTTTAGAAACACCGATACTCGATATAAGCGACGTTACGCACGTACCGATATTCTGACCCATAATTATCGGTATCGCCATACCGAAGGTGATATTTCCCGTCATCGAAAGCGACTGAAGAATAGCAACGGACGCTGCCGAGCTTTGAATGATACCCGTAAATGCAGTACCGACGAGGACACCGATTATGGGGTTATTAAACATCGTCAGAATACTTGCAAACGACTCCGATTCGGAAAGAGGCTCCATAGCATCACCCATAAGCGACATACCGAACATAAGGATGGCAAATCCGACGAGGATACCGCCCAGATCCTTCCTCTTTGAACGCTTGGAAGTCATTATCATAACTATTCCGATAAGCGCAAGAATAGGAGAGAAATTGGTAGGTTTTAAAAGGCTTATAAATATATTTCCGCCGCTGTCATCAATACCGGCAAGTGACAACAGCCACGCTGTAAGAGTCGTACCGATATTTGAACCCATAATAACGCTGACAGTTTGCGAAAACTGCATAACACCGGAGTTTACAAGACCGACAAGCATAACCGTAAGCGCAGAGGACGACTGTATTGCGATGGTTATACCCATACCGAGAAGTATTCCTTTGGGTGTGCTTGATGTAAGCGAATTGAGTGCTTTTTCAAGCTTACCGCCCGTCATCTTCTCAAGGCCGCCTGACATAACGTTCATACCGTAAAGGAAGAACGCAAGACCGCCCATGAGTGTAACTATCATTGAAAAAATTTCATTTGCATTCATACACAGAAATCTCCTTTAATTATAGCAGGATTATTGTACAATTTAATATGAAATACCGTAAAAAAAGTTTGTAAACACAATGTTAACAATGCGGATTTTTGTTGAAAATTTATTCTTATTCGCCCGTTATTGAGAAGTATGTTGACTTTTGCCGTTTCATATGATATCATACTGGAAAAGAAAGGCGGATATTATGATGGAATTAAAAATAAAAAAATTTAATGAACTGACTACAAACGAGCTGTACGAAATAATAAAAGCAAGAATAGATATTTTCGTCGTGGAACAGAACTGCCCGTATTCCGAGCTTGACGGAAAGGACAAAGAATGTTATCACGTTTTTTACGAAGAAGACGGAAAGGTGCTCGCTTATTGCAGAGTTGCACCGAGAGGTGTTGTTTTTGAAAGTGTTGCCATCGGCAGAGTTATCACCGTAGCCCGCAAGACAGGACTCGGCAAGCTTTTGATAAAAGAAGCGGTGGACGTTGCCGTACAAAAATTCGGTGCTGACAAAATAAAAATAGGCGCACAGATACAAGCGCAGGGATTTTATGAAAAATGCGGTTTTAAAGTAACGGATAACGAATACGTCGAAGACGGTATTCCGCACGTTATGATGTACATGCAGTTTTAAATCAAACATTTTCACAGCTAAAAAGCCGTCAGGGTTATCCTTGACGGCTTTTTACTATTGAATTTTTATTTGTCAGCTGCGGATCGTTACGCCGAGTTCTTTATCAAGTGCATCGAGCATTTTTGCAAGTGCTGCGTCCGTTTCCTCAGCAGTAAGTGTTCTGTCCTGCGTACGGAGAGATACGGAATACGATATACTCTTCTTTCCGCCTGTCTGTGCGCCAATATATATATCGAACAGTTTGATGCTGTCGAGAAGCTTACCGAGCGACTTTTTCATAACCTTTTCTATCTTTGCCGCTTCAAGATCAACGTCGCACATAAATGAGAAGTCACGTGTGACTGCCGGGAACTTCGGCAGGGGCTTATACTGTGCAACCGCACCTGTATTTTCAAGAAGAAGCTCAAAGTCAAGATCTGCTACGAAAACAGGTCTGTCTATCGAATAATTTTCGCATACGTCATAGTTTACCTGACCGAAAATACCGAGCTCTTTTCCGTCTTTCATTATCTTTGCACATCTGCCGGGATGGAATATCGGGCAGGACGTAACGGCTTCGTATTCAACGTCATCAATACCCGTATAAGCGATAACCGCTTCAACGATGCCCTTCAATGCATAGAAATCTCCTTTGAGAGTACCGATAACGATCTTCGTTTTTTCCTCGGGAAGAACGCCGGGGATGCCCTTATCATTCGTTACGATTCCCTCTCTGGGGATATATACCTTCGCCATTTCGTATATGGAACATTCGGTATTGTTGAAGTTGTTATTGCGCGCAAGAACTTCAAGCATTGAAGGAATTGCCGTTGTACGCATAACGCTCGTATCTTCACCCAGAGGATTGCTTATTACGACGCTTTTTCTTATCACGCTGTCGGCGGGAAGATTTATCTTATCGTAATATTTTGGAGAGATGAACGAGAACGTCTGTATTTCGTCAAGTCCCATTCCGCAAAGTGCCGTACAGATTCCTCTGAAATATCTCTGCTTCGGTGTAAGCTTACCTTCGGCAGCGGACGTGCGGAAACGTGTTGACTCTATCTTATTGTAGCCGTATATTCTTATAACTTCTTCTGCGATATCATTCATACATTCGACGTCGCTTCTGTAGGAAGGAACGTATATCTTATCACCGTCAAGCTTGAAACAGAGCTTTTCAAGTGTTGCTCTCATATCTTCTTCGGATATATACGTACCGAGAAAATCGCTTATTCTCTTGGGTTCAAGTTTGATGACCGTCTGTTCCTTTTTGCCGTTGTACACGTCGATAATGCCCTCGGCAACAGTACCTGCACCGAGAAGCTGTACAAGCTCGCAAGCACGGTCTACCGCTTCGAGAGTAAGCTCGGGATCGAGTCCTTTTTCAAATCTGCCCGACGATTCCGTTCTCATACCAAGTGCGCGGGACGTAATTCTTACTCCCGCACCGTAGAAGTTTGCGGATTCAAATACGACCGTCTTTGTATCGTCTGTTATTTCGCTGTTTTCACCGCCCATAACACCTGCAAGCGCAACGGGCTTGTTTGCATCGGCGATAACGAGCATACTTGATTTAAGCTGTCTGTCATTGCTATCGAGTGTTTTGAATATTTCGCCTTCGTCCGCACATCTTACGACGATCTGTTTACCGTCGAGGCATTTGTAATCAAATGCGTGCATAGGCTGACCGTATTCAAGCATAACATAGTTTGTAATGTCAACGATATTGTTTATAGGTCTTACACCTGCCGCTCTGAGTCTTGAACGCATCCAAAGGGGCGACGGTTCTATCTTTACGTTATGAACGACTCTTGCCGTATATCTGGGACAAAGCTCGGGTTCATCAACACGGACAGATATATAATCTTCAACCTTACCTTCGCAATTTTTGACCTCGGGTGTACGGAGTTTAAGGTCCGCACCGACAGTAACCGCGCTTTCTCTTGCAAGACCTATAACGGAAAGGCAGTCGGGACGGTTGGGTGTTATTTCAAACTCAACGACCGTATCTGAGAGCATAAGATATTCTTTTATATCAACTCCCAAAGGTGCATCCTCGGGAAGAATAAGTATTCCGTCCTCAACCGCGCCGGGCATATCGTGAGTTGTAAGATCAAGCTCACCTATGGAGCAAAGCATACCTTCGGATTTTTCTCCTCTGAGCTTGCCCGTCTTTATCTTTACACCGCCGGGAAGGTTGGCACCGTTGAGTGCAACGGGAACTTTATCACCGGGGTTTACGTTTTTAGCGCCCGTTACTATCTGCAAGGAAGCTTCGGCACCTACGTCAATGCTGCAAACGACGAGCTTGTCGGCGTTAGGGTGCTTTTCTATTGAATTTATTTTTCCGACAACGACGTTTGATATATTTTCTCCGAGTATCTCGTAGCCTTCGACCTTGGAGCCTGTCGCCGTCATATCTTCACAATATTCTTTTATATCGGGATTGCCGATGTCAACGTAGTCGGCAAGCCATTTAAGCGGTAACTTCATATTCTAATCCCCCTTTAAAACTGCTTGAGAAATCTTACGTCGTTTTCGTAAAGCAGACGCATATCGTCAATATTGTAACGGCGCATAACGACTCTTTCGATACCGAGACCGAAAGCAAAGCCGCTGTATACCTCGGGATCAATACCGCCCATACGCAATACGTTGGGATGTACCATACCTGCACCGAGTATTTCTATCCAGCCTTCACCTTTGCAAAGTCTGCATCCTTCGCCGCCGCAAACGAAGCAGGAAACGTCAACTTCAGCAGACGGCTCCGTGAACGGGAAGTGGTGGGGACGGAAGCGTATCTTCGTTTCGTTTCCGAACATATTTTTTGCGAATATTTCAAGTGTACCCTTGAGGTCGCCCATCGTGATACCCTTATCAATAACAAGTCCTTCGATCTGATGGAACATAGGCGAGTGAGTCGCATCAACTGCATCGGAACGGTAAACACGACCGGGAGAAATAATTCTTATCGGAGGCTTTTTATGCTCCATCGTACGTGCCTGAACGCACGAAGTCTGCGAACGCAGAAGGATGTTTTCCGTTATATAGAA
>JAZOSS010000032.1:0-6148 GCA_045657205.1 Eubacteriales bacterium | reverse complement strand
GATATCTTCCACTTTATGTGATTCTTAAAAGGAATTGTCGAGATTCTTTGCATCATATATTTCTAAGCTTTTGCTTTATACTTCGCTTCTTTTATCTCGTCTGTTATTCAATTTTCAAGGACCAAGTCCGTCACTCTCTCGTGACGACTCGTATATACTATCACACTTTCTTCGTTTTGTCAACCCCTTTTTTGAAATTTCCTCAAAAAATTTTTTGACACCGTTCTGTGTACTATATACTGTTTTTTCCACGCTTTCCTGCGTGGACACTCAATATATCACACTTTTTCCCTTTTGTCAAGAGGTTTTCGGGAAAAAGTTGTTGTTTTTTTGAAATAATTCAGCTTTTTTCTTGCTTTTTTGCTTTTATTTCTTATATTCTGCAAAAGAAAGGTGCTTTTTCATTACAGATAATATTTTATGGTAGGCTCTATCCAATACGCAAAAGTTGCATTTGGTGAGAATTTTTCGCAATTTTTCATCTTTTTATAAAGGGCGACGCCGTCTGACGGGTCGTGCCAGATATCAGTAAAGATAAAATCGTAATTTTCTTTCGGTGCTTCATTTTGTGCATATTCAAAAGCATCGCTTTTTATTATATTTACTTTATCCTTAAAAGGAAACGACGGGAGAAGATATTTTTTGAACATTTCTATTATTTCGTCTTCCCTTTCAACGACAGTTACCGAGCTGACATTTTCTTTCGAGGACACCATAAACGCATAATATCCTATGCCGAGTCCGTAGGTCAGGACTTTGCCGTATGCATTTTCGACGTGGGGTGCCATCGTTTTTATTTCGTTCGGCGTTACCGTCATCCATTCTCTGCCGTTTTCGTAAACGACGGGGTACGTAAATCCCTCTTTGAAAAAACCTATCTGCGGTATGACACGTCCTTCCGACATATATTTAAAATCATCGCAGACGAATATTTCATACGGTTTATACGATGCCTTACCGAACGACCAGCGTTTACCCTTAATATTCGGAAAATCAACTGTTCTATAATAGGGATCGTTTTCGTACTCGTTTTTATCGAGCATATGGACCGTATTGAAAAAATATTGTTTATACAAAATATTATGTGCAGGTATTTTGTCGATATCGAGTCCGCAGGAGCGTGCAAGCAGAGCCGCCATTATATCTCTTTCGGATATCGTTCCATCCGCGGAAAGCTCCTTTACAAGCTCTCCGCTTATAAAATCGGGAATATTATTCAATATATAGCTGAGTTTTTCAAGCAAAAAACCGTTAAACCTTCTGTAAACATCATCGTTTAATTGGATACTCATATATCTTTTGCCCTTTCAAGGCACAGGCACACGGTCTTGAAAACACGATTGAATGATTCCATCTCCATAAACTCAGCCGTTGTATGAACGTGATTCATCTGCGGACCTATCGCAATTATGTCAAGCGACGGAAGCGCACCTGATATTATTCCGCACTCAAGTCCTGCGTGGATAGCCGTTATTTTTATATCTTTTCCCGTGACAGCCTTATAGGCATCCGCGTAAAGTCCTCTGAGTCGGGAGCTTTCTTTAAATTTCCAACCTGGATATTCCTGTCCTTTTTCGCTGCTGTATCCGTAATCGGATGAAATCTTTGCATACTCTTCCCAGACGGAATTTCTTTCTTCATCGTCTTCGGAACGGACAGAAAGGTACAGTTCAACAGCTCCGTTTTCAATCTTAACAATACCCATATTTGCCGACGTGCTTACAAAGCCTTCAACACTTGAAGACATTTTGATAACACCCGTTTCCAATTTTGACACGAGAGAGCATACGCTTTCCGTGTCTGCATTTGAAATACACCGTCCGCCGCGGTCTTTCTCTATATTAATATATATATCCTTATCTTCTTTGCAGAGAGTGGGAAGAAGTTCTTTTTCAAGTTTACTACTTTCCTCATTTGCAAAATCAGCATCGCAATATACCGTCGCAACAGCGTACGGTGTTATTGCATTATCCTTGCTTCCGCCCTCAAAACTGCACAGACGTGCGCCTTTTTTGCAAAGCCTTGAAAGAAGCTCGAACATAACGAGCGAAGCGTTTGTACGGTTTTTATCTATATCCGCGCCCGAATGTCCTCCTGCAAGACCGCCGACTGTAATTTTCACGCACTCGTCCTTTTCCTCGGTCGGATATTTGTTTTCAAGCTTTACACGAAGTCCGCCGGCACAGGAGGTAAGTATCTCATCTTCCTCTTCGCCATCTATATTTATCATAAAATCAGCAGTTATTTTACTGTAATCAAAACTTGATGCACCGCAAAGTCCCGTTTCTTCCTCTGCTGTGAACAAGCACTGGAGATACGGTGTTTTATGATCACCCGAAAGCAGTGCAAGCATTATTGCAACTGCCGCACCGTTATCGGCGCCGAGTGTCGTTCCGTGTGCTTTGAGTATTCCGTTTTCCTCATAGACGTCTATAGGATCTTTTGAAAAGTCGTGATCCGAGTCTATATCTTTTTCACACACCATATCGGTATGTCCCTGGATACAGAAAGACGGTGCGTTTTCATATCCTTCCGATGGCTGTTTGTTTATAAGGACATTTCTGTTTTCATCACGGTAATATTCAAGTCCGTGCTTTTCTGCAAATTCGCACAGATAATCCGCTATTTTTTCTTCTTTGCCCGACGGTCTCGGGATCTTTGATATTTCATAAAAATACTGAAGATGTGTCATTTTTTCCTCTTCTATCTCATCTTGTTTTCACGGTTCGATACCGTATATATACGCTTTTCCTTTTTTACCTTTTATATTTATTGCACCGCACCGGCACAAAGTTTTAAGTGATGCCGACAGACGCATACCGCAAAGACCGCTTGCCTTTGCAAATTCCTTTGAAGTAAATTCTTCACCAAGCTCAGGCGGTATGAGCTTTGAATATTCACCGCAGCCGAGCGACATTACCGAAACGAATGACGTCGGTACTCTGTCATATCTTACGGTCCTTCCTTTTCTTTTCGGATTGTCGTATCTGTATTCAGTTATTTCAAGCATACAGATATGTATTTTCAAATTTGGAAAGTCAAGCTTTTCTCTTATATAAAACAGCTCGGGCAGCACTTCCTGTATCCTGCCTTTTTTCGGTGATCTTCTCGGTTTTGACACGTCGCCCGTTTCTTTATCTATTTTGCTTATGCGTTTGACGTATGCTACGGGATACACGATATCGACTTTATATTCGGGCAAAAATGCCTCAAGCTTTTTTTCAAGATTTCCGAAAGCCCTCGTCTGAATTTCCGTCACCCTGCCGTCTTTGAAAATATCGGCAATATATCCGCACAGGGGGACTTCGTGATATTTCATATCGGGGCATACGAAATATTTAAGTATCATATGAAGCGAACCTTCCGACAGAGTACCGATATTATACCGCTTGTGTTCCCCTTTAAAATACTCGTCCTTCGCCTTTTCAAAACGGAATTCATTAAAAAAAGTGTCTTCGGTCATTTTTTCACTTCCTTACAACACCGAATATGAACCTTTGCACATGGCATTTTTCTCAACGGTACGATTTTACCATATATTTTATCAAAATTCAATGCTTTATTTTCCGAATTATTAAAACATTGTTGTTGATATAACGAAGTGTTTATGCTAAAATTAAATAAAATACTTATTATCGGTGAAATTATGAATTTAGGAGAAAAGATAAAATATTTCAGACTGAAGCGGGGGCTTACGCAGTCACAGCTTGCAGGAGATTTCATAACGAGAAATATGCTTTCCAAAATCGAAAACGGAAGTGCATCCCCTTCTCTTGCCACGATAGATCATATTGCATCAAAGCTTTCTGTTCCTCGCAGTTTTCTTTTATCGGAAAAGGACGATATAGCGGAATTTGAGAAAGGCCGTTCGCTTGACGAGCTTAAACAGATGTACAAAGACGGTGCGTACAGCGAGCTTGTTGAAAAATTTGAGCGTTGCCGCGACGATTCGCTCGACGACGAAACATCCGCCCTGCTTGCAGACTGCTGTTTGAAGCTCGGCGTTGAAAAATACAAGTCGGGCGATATGGTAAGTGCCGAAAAATATTTTTCCTCGTGCATAAGCCGCTGTGACAAAACTGTTTACAACACCGATAATTTAAGAAAGAACGCAAAGCTGTACGTCAACCTTATCAATTTTTATTTCGGCAAATACGCAGGTGATTTTGAAGACTTTTCCGACGACTCGTTTTTCGGAAACGACTGTCTTTGCGAATACTTATATGTTTACTGTCTTAATCTTATTGACTCGGGCGGTGCGGAATATGCAATATCCGCCGCAGAGCTTCCGCTTTTTTCAAATGAATCTTACGTGATGCACATACACGCAAGGTACGAAATGTCAAAAAACAACGTCAAGGAAGCAAAGCAAATTATGCTCGATATCCTCAAAAGAAACAAAAAAGAGCATACGTGCCAGCTTTTATATAATGTATATTCCGATCTTGAAGCAATATGCCGTTCGGGTGAGGATTATAAAAACGCATACAAATACGCCACTTTGAAAGGCGAGCTTTATTCAGCTCTCATAAGAGTTTGACCTGTGTCCTTTTGTCACTTGACAAAAGGACTTTTTTGTGTTACCATAATCGGACATATTGCATAGAGGATATTGAGGGAAGTTCGGTGAAAATCCGTCGCAACCGCCATTACCGTAAAGTCAGTTATCTGCAAAGTCGGAATACTCAGCCTTTATGCCGGCACCCGTTTTGGGATCATTTTCGGGCAAGGGAAAGTGCGGCCGCAGACTGTCGGAGGCTGTGTTTTTCGGCAGCTTGTTGTCGTGCTTTTGCATCTGCAAAAGCACTTTTATTTTTGGGAGGATATAATGACTTATTCAAAGGATATTTGTATTTCGCTTCTGGTGATGAAGCAAAACGAACTTACCGAAGAAGGCATCGTGCGTTTTCCCAAACGGTCGGACTTTACCGAAGAGCAGGTTATGGCAATAAAAGCACACCTGGGGCCTTGGCCGAGAGCGCTCGAAAAAGCGGGGCTGAAAGAAAAAAGAAAGGAAGGGTAATGAAATGAAAAGGGCTGTTGTTTTCATATTTATCATTACGTTCATTCTCGGCATATCCGTTTGCGCTGCCGAGGAGAAGGCATACGTCACCGTTTCAAACGGAGACGTTGTATTTGCAAACAAAGAAGTTATCTTGAAAGACGCCGACGGCGACGGAAAGATAACGCTTAACGATGCGCTGATCTCAGCACATACAAACCCCGACGACTACGGATACGAAAATACCGAATACGGTATAAGTATGACGAAGCTGTGCGGAGTTGAAAACGGAGGTGCGTACGGATATTATCACAACAACGCACCTGCAATGAGTCTTTCGGACGAAATATCAAACGGTGATACCGTGTACGCTTTCGTCTACGTCGATACCGTTTCATTTTCCGACACGTACTGCTATTTTGAAAGTTCCTTCGTTTCCGCATCCAAAGATAAAGAGATAACTCTTACTCTTATGCAGGGCGGATACGATGCAAACTGGGAATATAGATCATCCCCTCTTTCGGACGCTGTAATAACCGTAAACGGCGAAAAGACAGAATACAAAACGGATGAAAACGGTAACGTAAAAATAAAAACAGACACCGCAGGTAAAATAACCGTGAGTGCTGTGTGTGAAGGAAAAACGATAGTACCGCCCGTATGTACGGTAAACGTAACGGATAACCCTCAAACAAGCGACTGTGCCGTTGTTATATTTGCTTTGCTTACAGTATCGCTTTACGCTTTTGTATTTACAAAAAGAGTAAGATGCGCAAAATAATCGTAACGGTATTGCTTTTGGCATTGGCTTTTTCGCTTATGCCTAAAGCATTTGATATATCCGTGCTTGAAGATAAAAATTCAGCAGAGGATTTTTTGAACTCGTACGTTTGCGAAAACGTTTCTTTTTCCGAATGGTTCGTTTTTGCACTTACGGAAAGCGGTTGTAATTTTAACAATTACATAAATACGCTTGATGGGTATCTTTCGGATAACGAACAATCTTCGGTAACGTCACTCAAATATGCTCTTATATACAAAGCGCTCGGGTGCGAAAATGATTACACGCAAAAAATATATAAAGAATTGAGCGTAGAAAACGGAATAATGTACTCCGTTTTTTCACTTCATTTACTGAATAACGGT
>JAZOSS010000031.1:0-16052 GCA_045657205.1 Eubacteriales bacterium | reverse complement strand
TATGGATGTGATAAACGCTGAAGGCATCTAAGCGTGAAGCACACTTCAAGATTAGATATCCCATAGCACAAGCTAGTAAGGTCACTTATAGACTATGAGTTTGATAGGTTGCAGGTGTAAGTGCAGTAATGCATTGAGCTGAGCAATACTAATAGACCGAGGGCTTGAACTTCCAATGGTTCTCTTGTGAGTATTCACAGAAACCTTGAATTCAAGAATATTTTGAGTTTTCGTTTCCTTTATTCGGTTTTCAATGAACATAATTGAAAATAATATAGTTTTCCGGGGCTGTGCAATAGTGCGGCCTTTTTTACTTGAAAAATTTTGCTGATTGATTATAATTATAAGGAGAATATTAATGGAAAAGAAAGCATCAGAAAAAATAGGCGCACTTGCACTTGCACTCGTTTTGACGACATCGGCAGTTTTCGTAACCTCTTGTTCAGATGGCGGTGACGGTAACAAAGCAGAAGAAAGCATCGTCAATGATGTTGAAGAACCCAATGACAGCAAAGGTGAAAACACCGGAAAAACAGAAGAAACAGACGAAGAAACGGAAGATCCGGAGCAGACCATCAATATCGACTCAATATCCTTCACCGATGAAGAAAAATCGCAGGGATATGCATTCAGGGATTCATTTCTCATTATTATAAACGATAATGCAATGGTAGAATATAATTACCTAGGTGCTCCGTGGTATGAAAATAAGGAAAATATTAAAAAAGTTATAGTAATGAAAGGTGTTACAAATATAAGTGTAAATGCGTTTTCCGGTTGTGAATATATCAAAACGATTGCAATTCCCGACAGTGTAACAAATATAGCTGACAGTGCGTTTACAAATTCTACCGGTATTATATCAATAACTGTAGATGAAAATAATGAACACTATTCAAATGACGAATACGGTGTACTTTTTAATAAAGATAAAACAACCATTCTTCAATATTCTGTCGCTGACAAAAGAACATCTTATACAATACCTGACAGTGTTACTTGTATACGTGAGTTTGCATTTGAAAATAGTGATAATCTTACATCAATAACGATACCCGACGGCATCACAAAAATATCCCGCGGTGCATTTTCGGCGTGTTCGGCTCTTACTAAAGTAACGATACCGGCAAGCGTTACAACTATAGATAACTTTGCGTTTGCAAAATGCAAGAATATGGCAGAAATAACGATACCGAATAGTGTTACGGATATGGGCGAGTATACTTTTGGCGGATGCTATGCACTTAAGGAAATAAATATACCGGACAGCGTTACGACAATAGGTAAATATGCGTTTCAAAACTGTACGGGTATTACGAAAGTAACGATACCGGCAAGCGTTACCAAAATAAACAGGAAAGCGTTTGTTGAATGTTCAAGTCTTGAGATAATAAACTTTGGCGGCAGCGAAGCACAGTGGAATGAAATAAAAAAAGACGATGAATGGGATGAAAGAGCCGGCGCGTACACAGTGAATTTCGGTGCGTAAATAAAAAGAGCTTCTGCATGAAGCTCTTTTTTCTTTCAGAAATAAATATAAACCGGTGATAATGAGATCGGGGGGGCGGCACAATTCACCTCGTGAATTCGACGGTGTGTATCCCGAAAAATTTTATGATAACAAGATCTCACACCGCCGGTTCCGCAAATGTGGAACGTGCCGCCCCATAAAACAAGCAAAAGCAGTTTCTGTATAAAATATGAACCATTGGCACTTTAATTTTAAATTAACACTTGACTATACTGTATGATATATGATAAAATTTTACATACAACTATTTAATATAATGGTGATTGAGGCTGTTTACTTAACAAAGAGATTAAAGATCAAGGAGGAAAAACATATGGTAAAAACTTCTCGCAATTACGGAATTGATATGCTTCGTATAATAGCAATGTTAGGTGTTGTATTTTTGCATGTATTAGGTCATGGTGGTATTTTAGGTTCGGCAAATACCCCGGTCGATCGTTCTATTACTTGGTTTTTTGAAATACTTGCCTATCCTGCAGTAAACTGTTTTGTCTTGATTTCGGGATACGTCGGCTATAGGGGAGAAAAGTATTATCCGAGACTTAAAAATATAATATCAATATTTTTAACGGTTCTTTTTTATAGCGTATCTATATGTTTTATATTCAAATTTTTCTTTCACACACCTATTACTAAAATAGATATTCTGAATTCTTTTATACCGATGACTTCAAAACAATATTGGTTTTTCTCTGCGTATTTCGGCATGTTTTTATTATCTCCATTCCTTAATATGATAGTACACAGATCATCAAAAAAGCAATCGTTTATATTTTTGCTGTTTATGGTCTTGGCGAGCTGTTGTTCGGTATACTGCGATCCGTTTTCTCTTTCCGATGGATACGGCTTGTGCTGGCTTATCTTATTGTACTGTGTGGGAGTTGTGATGAAAAAATATGATCTGACCGCACTTTTATCTTCCGGAAAATGGGCTGTTATAGCGTTTCTTTCATTTACGGCAATCTGGCTGATAAAAATATATACATTCAGTATGAGAGATTCTCTTTTGAAAATGCTTTTTGAAGGAATGGTGTCTTACGTTTCACCCTTGATGCTTTTGGCAGCCGTTGGCTGGGTAAGTTCGTTTTCAAGAATGACGTTCAGAAAAATAAATCCTAAAGTTATGTCATTTTTTTCAACCTCTGCTTTCTCTGTATATCTGATACACGATAATTTGTATGTGAGAAGATGCGTTGTAGCAAGAGCGTATGAGTTTGCTGTAGTCAACAATCCTTTTACTCTTATTTTATCAATAATCTGCGAAGCATTGATCATATTTTTAGCATGTATATTGATCGACAAAGTCAGAATATTGCTTTTTAAATTGGTGAAGGCAGATAAAATTTCTGAAAAAGCGGAAGAAGTTATTAAAAACGTCGTAAATAAGATCTACAAAAAATTTGATCGTTTGGTTTCTTAAAACAATAAAACAGAAGAATAATATTAGCGTGATACTACAAGCAAAGTATAACTTAACAGACAAAAAGAAAGAGAAGACTCGTGGTAAACGAATCTTCTCTTTTTGTATCTGTGGGTTTGAGCAGATGCCCAAGTGCGTTCGTACGCACAAATACGATGCCGGTTTTTAATCGGATTTGAAAGAATCTCATTTTTTCGATAAAAACAACATACATTTGCGTACTGCTGTTTTTTATAAATAAAAATGAATTTTCGATAAAATAAGTCGGGGGGCGGCACAATTCACCTCGTGAATTCGACGGTGTGTATATCATAAAGTTTTGCGATAATGAAATTTTCACACCGCCGGTTCCGCAAATGCGGAACGTGCCGCCCCTGAAAACAAGCAAAAGCAGTTTCTGTATAAAATATGAACCTTTGGTGCTTTAATTTTCAATTATGCACTTGACTATATCGGATGATATGTGATAAAATACAATGAATAAATATCTGTTAGGAGAATGTTATGTACGATAATTCCCTTGTTTTGGATAGATGCAGGGAAGCGAAAAGTGCTGTTTCTGCCCTTGCTTCCTCGTCGAGTTTTATAAGAAACAAGGCTCTTGAAGAAATTGCCAAAGCTCTTGAAGAAAACTGCGAAAAAATACTCCAAGAAAATAAAAAGGATATTGACAAAGCCGCTGAAAACGGTGTGAAGGAAACGATGATCGACCGTCTTACCCTGACGCAAGATCGCATTTTTGCAATAGCAAATTCCGTTCGCAAGCTCATTGCCTTACCCGACGTCCTCGGAAACGGCACAGTATCGGTACGCCCGAACGGCCTTAAAATAACAAAAGTACACGTTCCTTTGGGAACTGTCGGCATCATTTACGAAGCGCGTCCGAACGTCACGGCTGATGCCGCGGCGATATGCATAAAAACGGGCAACACCGTCGTTTTAAGAGGCGGAAAGGAAGCCTTCAATTCCAACCGTATAATATGCTCCGTTATGAGAGAAGCTATATCAAAAGCGGGCTTGCCCGAGGGCTGTATCTGCTTTATAGACGACCCTGACAGGCAGTCGAGTATAGCCCTGATGAACGCCGTCGGACTTATCGACGTGCTTATCCCCAGAGGCGGAAAGGGGCTTATAAAAGCCGTTTGCGAAAATGCCTCCGTTCCCGTTATCGAAACGGGCGCCGGCAACTGCCACGTATACGTTGAAAAAAATGCCGATATCAAAATAGCGCTTGACGTGTGCATAAACGCAAAGGTGAGCCGTCCGTCGGTATGCAACGCCGCAGAAAATCTGCTTTGCGACGAGGATATTGCAAAAGAATTTTTACCCCTTTTCAAAGCTGAAGCCGACAAATACGGGGTTGAATTGCGAGGCTGTGAAAAGACCCTTGATATCCTTCCCGATATTAAAAAAGCGACTGACGAGGATTTTTACACCGAATATAACGACTATATAATGTCCGTTAAGATAGTATCGGCCGTTGAGGAAGCGACGGAGCATATAAATGAACACTCAACTCATCACAGCGAAGCGATAATGACGCAGAATATCGACGCTGCCGAGTATTTCAAAACGAACATCGACTCCGCCGCGGTCTATGTGAACGCATCCACAAGATTTACCGACGGTGAGGAATTCGGTTTCGGTGCCGAAATAGGCATATCAACTCAAAAAATGCATGCAAGAGGTCCTATGGGCCCCGAACAGCTCACAAGTATAAAATATATTATAGAAGGAAAAGGACAAACAAGATGAACGAAAAGATAAGAGATATTGCAAAACAGCTCGGAGAAGCTATCAAAGAAGACGAAAGAATAATAAGACTCAACCGTGCAACGCTTGCATACGAGTCCGATATGGAGCTTTTGACGAACGTAAGCCGTTACAATGAGCTTTCCAAAAAGCTTGCGGACGCTTTTGAAACGGAAGGCCGTGATTCCGATACGGTGAAAAATCTCGGCGGTGAGCTTCGTGAGCTTTACGAAAAAATAATGCAGATCCCGACTATGATAGAGTTTAACGAAGCGAAAGAGGCTGTTGACAAGTTCATGGAAGAAGTAAACGGCGAGGTAATGTATACGGTAACGGGCACGCGTCCTTGCAGTCACGAAGGATGCGACGGCGACTGCTCACACTGCCACGGCTGATAAATTGATAAAGGAGCTGTAACGTCATGACACCCATGATGCAGCAATACTGGGAGATCAAAAACACCTGCCCGACGGCGATACTTTTTTACCGTCTGGGCGACTTTTACGAGATGTTTTTCGACGATGCAAAGCTCGCTTCGAGAGTTCTTGAGCTTACCTTGACGGGCCGTGACTGCGGAGAAGAGGAAAGAGCGCCGATGTGCGGCGTTCCGTATCACAGCGCGGAAGGGTACATAGCGAAGCTTGTCGAAAGAGGCTACAAGGTCGCAATATGCGAGCAGGTCGAGGACCCGAGGGAAGCCAAAGGCATCGTAAAGAGAGAGATCATCCGAATGATAACGCCGGGAACTCTGACAGAGTCGGAGATGCTCGACGAAAAAATGAATAACTACATCGCCTCCGTCTTCATAAATGAGGAAGGCGCAGGCGTTTGTTTTGCCGATATATCGACGGGATATTTTTCAGCCACGTCGTCGCACGGGGCAGAAAAGAGCGAAAAATTCGTAATAGATCAGCTCGGTGCGTACCGCCCGAAGGAAGTCATACTGAATTTTCCCGAGCACAAATATCCGAAGCTTGACGACTTTTTTGCAAAACGCATAAACTGTATGGCGAACTATTGGCAGTTTGAATATTATTCGTACCCCGAAGCACTTGAAAGGTGCAAAAAGCAGTTTAAGGGTGTGGATTTTCTCGGAGATGTCGGAACGCTTGAGGTAAGTGCCGCAGGTGCGCTTTTGTCGTATATTTCGCAAACTCAAAAAACGGATATTTCCTATATAAACGAGATAAAATTATATACTGACGAAGAATTTTTGCAAATGGATATCTCATCCCGCCGTTCGCTTGAGCTGTGCGAGGTGATGAAGGGCGGAAAGAAAGGCTCGCTTTTATGGGCTATTGATGAAACGCAAACGTCGGGCGGAGCAAGACTTTTGCGTAAATGGCTTGAATCGCCTCTGTGTTCGGTAAGTGAAATAATGAAGCGTCAGGAGGCAGTCGGCGCTTTTTACGGTGACTTCGATGCAAGAGAAGAGCTTGCCGAAATACTTAAAGACGTGCTTGACCTTGAAAGACTTTCAGCGAAGATAGTGTATTCGACAGCCTCAGCGAAGGATCTTCGTGCAATAAGACAAACGGCACTGACGATACCGAAAATAGGTGCTGTCATAAAGGGACTGCACAGCGAAAGGCTTTCGGAAATTTATTCCGAGCTTGACACACTTGAAGACCTTGCAGATCTTATAGGACGTGCTATCGTTGACGAGCCGCCGTTTTCCGTCAGAGAAGGCGGAATAATAAAAGACGGCTATAACGAGGATATAGACAAGCTTCGCAGTATAATGAAGGACGGCAAGTATTGGATATCCAAAATTGAGGAAACGGAAAGAGAAAAAACGGGAATAAAGACTCTGCGTGTGGCTTATAACCGCGTGTTCGGCTATTATATCGAGGTGACGAAGTCGAACCTTGCAGACGTACCCGACAGATACATAAGAAAGCAGACGCTTGCAAACTGCGAAAGATTTATAACGAACGAGCTTAAAGAGTTTGAAGCATCCGTGCTCGGTGCATCCGACAAGGTCGTAAAGCTTGAATACGATATTTTCTGCAATATCCGTGATTTTATATGCGAAAACGTAATAAGAATAAAGGACGTTGCGGCAAAAATTTCCGAGCTTGACGTGTATTTGTCCCTTGCTGTATGTGCGGTAAAGAACAGATATACACCGCCGGAGGTCGATCTTTCCGATATGATAGTCATAAAAGAAGGCAGACACCCCGTAGTCGAGCAGTTTTCACACGGAAATTTCGTACCGAACGACACGTTGCTTGATACGAACCAGAACCGCCTTATGCTCATAACGGGACCGAATATGGCAGGTAAATCGACGTATATGAGGCAGAATGCGCTGATAGTTATATTGGCGCAGATAGGATCGTACGTGCCTGCGGAAAGTGCAAGGATCGGTATTTGCGATAAGATATTCACACGAGTCGGGGCAAGCGACGATCTTGCTTCGGGAACGTCTACGTTTATGCTTGAAATGAACGAGGTTGCGTACATCCTTGAAAACGCAACGAAGCGCAGTCTTATCGTGTACGACGAGATAGGACGAGGAACGTCAACCTTTGACGGTATGTCAATAGCACGCGCCACGGCTGAGTACACGGCAAGCAAAAAAATAGGTGCAAAAACGCTTTTTGCAACGCACTATCACGAGCTTACAGAGCTTGAAAATACGATAGACGGCGTTGTGAATTATAATATAGCGGCGAAAAAGAAAGGCGACGAGCTGATATTTTTACGCCGTATCGTAAGAGGAGCGGCTGACGACAGCTACGGAATAGAAGTCGCAAAGCTTGCAGGCGTTCCGTCGCCCGTCATAAAAAGGGCAAAGGAGATACTTGCATCCCTTGAGTCGGACGATGCAAGAAAAGAAAAAAGACAAATAAAAGAAGCAGAGTCGATAGAGGATCTCAATATTTCACTTGAAAGCGTTGCAAACGACGAAATACGTGAAAAGCTGACGAACATCGACCTCAATATAATAACGCCCGTCGATGCGTTTGATATATTGAGAAAGCTGAAAAGCTTACTGTAGATCGCTTTTTGAGTGGTGCAAGCCTATATCAAGTGATGCGTTCCTTGCGAAACGTGATGTGTACTTCGTCCGTGATGTACGCCTTCGGCTAGTGATGCACGCCTTTGGCGAGTGACGCCTCATCCGTCATCCTGCGGATGCCACCTTCTCCCGCCGGAGAAGGCTATAGGCTCCCTCCATCTCTGCATAAGGCTCCCTCCGTTGTAAGAACGAAGTTCGTCAACATGGGAGCTGGATTTTGCGAAGCAAAAGACTGAGGGAGAAAGCGAACCTTGTGTGTGAACTGCAAAGTTTGGAAAAAACGGCGGCAAAAGCCTTTTCCCTACAAATCATGCCCGAAAAAACATAAACGAATTTATAGATGAAATGCCTTCGGCATTAAATGCGGCAGAGCCGCCTGAAATGTTTGTAAACAAACATGAAATGCTGTTCTGCAAACAGCATTAAGAAGGCACCGCCCTACGGATCACGCCCGAGATATAAACGAATTTATAAATGAAATGCCTTCGGCATTAAATGCGGCAGAGCCGCTTGAAATGTTTGTAAGACAAACATGAAATGCTGTTCTGCCGAACAGCATTCAGGTTGACGTCCGACATACAGTACAAAGGTTAAGAACGGATATTTATGGGAATTATTAACGTACTTGATATAAGCGTTGCCAATCTTATCGCCGCAGGCGAGGTTGTGGAACGTCCTGCCTCCGTTGTCAAGGAGCTTGTGGAAAACTCCATAGATGCGGGAGCCAAAAACATAACCGTCGAGATCAAAAACGGCGGTGTCAGTCTTATAAGAGTCAGCGATGACGGCTGCGGTATGTCAAAAGAGGACCTGCCCGTGTGCGTTCTTCGCCATGCGACGAGCAAGATATCGGGCAAACAGGATCTGAATATGATAAAAACGCTCGGCTTCCGAGGGGAGGCACTTGCCGCCATTGCTTCGGTATCCCGATTGCGTATCATCACGAAGATGAAAAACGCACAAGGGTACGTGCTTGAAAGCCTCGGCGGGAAAGTTGCCGATATTTCCGAAACGGGCTGTGCCGACGGCACGACCGTGATCGTCGAGGAGCTGTTCGGAAACGTCCCCGCACGCCGTAAATTCCTTAAAAAGGACTCAACGGAGGGTGCGGCGGTCATGGCGGTGTGCGAAAAGGTCGCACTTTCAAACCCCGATATATCCGTTTCGTTCATATCCGACAACAATCTGCGTTTCAGGACCGTTGCCGACGGAAGCCTTAAAAATGCGATACATTCCGTTTTCGGACGTGAATTTGCAAAAAATATGATAAGCGTGGAGGGAAGTGCCGACGGAATAGACGTAGACGGCTTTATAGGTACTCCCCAGAACTGCCGTGTGAACAGAAATATGCAGATATTTTTCGTAAACGGCAGATATGTTAAAAATAAAAGTATACAAGCAGCACTTGAGTCGGCGGTAACGTCGTACGTTCCGCACGAAAAATTCCCCACAGCGGTGCTTAACGTAACGCTTCATCCGGGATTCGTTGACGTAAACGTGCATCCCGCAAAGACGGAGATAAAATTTTCAAATGAAAAAGCCGTCTTTGACGCCGTATACTGCATCGTAAAAAACGCCGTTGACAAAAGCACGAAGCGTCCCACCTTTGAAATGTCGGACGTTGCAAAAGCACCCCCGGTAAGATTTACACCCATCGAGGACGGTAAGGCGGAAAGTCTTAAAAAACGTCAGATATCGTTTGACGAAATAAAAAAAGAGATACCGCGGGAGGAAACCCGAAGCATCGCGCTTGAAAAAACAGGCGTGAGGGAAGATACGGAAGCAAAAACGCTGAAAAACCCGTCTTTTTCATTTTCCGATACAAAAAAAGAAGCATCCGCGGCGTTTGCGGTGAAGCCTGTATATGAAATAAAAAAAGAAAACGCAGAGCCGTTTATTCCTCAACCCGTATCCGAAATCAGAAAAGAAACGAAAGAGGATTTTATCCCTCAAACTGTATACGAAATCAAAAAAGAAGCACCGAAAGAAGAAATAAAACAAACGGAAGAATATAAGCCGACGAAATTGCCGGGACAGTACACCCTGCGCGGTGAGATATTCAATACGTATCTTATAGTTGAGTGTGAAAACGAAGCGTACATAATAGACAAGCACGCCGCACACGAAAGAATAATATTTGAAGAGCTGAAGCCGGGAGTACGTAAAAAAGCGGGATATTCGCAGATACTTATGATACCGCTTGAAATTCCGATATCGGATGAAGAAATGGCGGCAGCCGAAGAATATAAAGAGGAAATAACAGCCTCGGGCTTTTCCTATACGTGTACCGACGGTATGGCAACGGTTACGGAAATACCGTCAAATCTTACGGAAGGTGCGGCACTGGACTTGTTTATAACGGTTTTGTCATCTCTTGCCGAGGGAGCAGGAAATGCAACGCTTGCACGTGATACGGTATACGAAAAGGCACTTTACCAGTCATCCTGCAAGGCGGCGATAAAGGCAGGCGAGCTTAACACACAAGAAGAATTAAAAGCACTTGTTGACAGACTTATGGCGTGCCCTGAGATAACGCACTGTCCGCACGGCCGCCCCGTTGCGTTTATTATGACGAAATCGAGCGTTGAAAGAAGATTCGGACGAATATAATGAAAAATATGAAGTTTTCAGGTAAAATAATAATATCCGACGTTGACGGAACGTACACGGGTTCGCCCGATGGTATAAAAAGAAATAACGAGGCTATCGAATATTTTAAGAAAAACGGCGGACTTTTTACCTTTGCCTCGGGCAGAGGTCAGCTCGGAAGTATTGTTCCCGAGTATAAAACCTTGGTAAACGCACCACTCATACTGTGTAACGGAAGCTACGTCTACGACACGTTTGCAAACGAAAAGAAAAACGAAATATGTATTGATGAAAAGCTTTCGTATGATATTTTAGACAGCATTTGCAAAAATTATCCGTCGGTTACGGTATACGTAAGCTGTCAGATGGGCTATCTCAATTACTCAAAAGGCGAGCTTAACACGCAAAACGGTGCCGAAAAGGTTGATATTCATAAAACAGAAAGCACGGGAAATTGGAACAAGATCGTTCTTGAATGTTTTGAAGACGGAGTCCTTGATGAAATAAGCCGATATATTGACGAAAATGCAAACAAAGCATACGCAAAGACGTTTTCCTGTCCGCATTTGCTTGAGCTTTTGTCGCCTTTGGCAACGAAGGGAAACCAGGTAAAATATCTTAAAACGCTTTTGGGAGATGTCAAAACTTACTGCATCGGTGACTATGAAAACGATGAAAATATGCTGGCGTGTGCCGATGTTGCCGCGGCACCTTCATCGGGACTTAAAAAAATAGTCGATATGTGTGACTATGTCGTATGCTCAAATACAGAGGGCGCAATAGCGGGACTTGTTGAGATGATCGAAAAAGAAGTGCAAAACGAAAACAAAGGATAAAAATATGAAATTTTCAGGTAAGATAATAATATCGGATATAGACGGAACGTACACGGGTTCCCCCGAGGGGATAAAAAGAAATAACGAGGCTATCGAGTATTTCAAAAACAACGGCGGACTTTTTACGTTCGCCTCGGGCAGAGTCGCTTATAATATCGGAACTATCGTGCCGGGATACGATAAGCTCATAAACGCACCGTCGATACTTTGTAACGGAAGCTACGTATACGATATATTCAAAAACGAAAGATATAACGAAATGTGTATTGACGGCGTCGAAGCAAAGGCTTTTCTTGAAAAGCTTAACGAAAAATATCCGTCTGTCGGAATACGTATAAACCGCAAGGACGGCTATCTTGCAGGTGCAGGCAACGATTATATTTACCGTGAGCTTAAAAATTATTTCAACGAGGTCGTCGCAACGGAAATAAAGGATATGCCGACAGACGGCTGGAATAAGATAGTTTTCGCCGCAGAGGACAGCGAGATGCTTGAAAAAGTAAATAAATATATTGATGAAAATATGAACGGTAAATTCGAAAAGGCGTATTCCTGCCGTACGATGCTTGAGCTGTTAGCACCGGGTGCAACAAAGGGCAACCAGGTGAAATACCTTAAAAAGTTTTTGGGGGATGTCAAAACGTACTGCATCGGTGACTATGAAAACGATGAAAATATGCTGGCAAGTGCCGATATTGCCGCAGCTCCTTGCTCGGGACTTAAAAAGATCGTCGATATGTGCGACTATGTCGTGTGTCCGAATACGGAGGGCGCTATAGCAGGCCTTGTTGAGATGATAGAAAAAGAAGGCTGATATTATACGTATTAAAATCACCGCTTTGCGGATATATTGTTACGTGTTTTGTTTTGGCGGGGGATCATAGTGATAAATTCAAGAAAATTTCAGCACTATGATCAGTGTAAGATCCAATAATCTGTGTCCCTCGCCCACCCCCCCAAGTTGCGAAGCAACTGGGCGCGGGACACACCGCTTTGCGGCAAAATCGAAATTTTTGAATTTCCAATAATATAAGGAGAATTTAAGTGAAGATAATTATTGCGGGAACGGGAAAGGTCGGCGGAATACTTGCGCGCCAGCTCGTGCTTGAAGACCACGACGTAACACTTATCGACAGCGACAGCAGCGTACTTGAATCAACCGTTGAACAGTACGACGTTATGACGGTCTACGGAAACTGTGCAGTCAAGGACGTTTTAAAGGAAGCGGGAATAGAAGATGCCGACTTGCTTATAGCAACGACGGGATCTGACGAAACGAACCTGCTTTGCTGTGTAACGGCTCACAGTATGAACGGAGAATTACATACGATAGCGAGAATAAGAAACCCCGAATACGGTCAGCAGCTTTACGATATGCGTGATATTTTTGCGCTTTCCATGCAGATAAATCCCGATAAACAAGCGGCGACGGAAATCGAAAGATTGCTTAAATACCCGGGCTTTCTGAAGCTTGATACGTTTGCCAAGGGCAAAGTCGAAATAGTTGAATTGAGAGTGGAGGAGGGCAGTAACCTTTGCAATACCTCGCTTTTACAGCTCACGAGTAAGGTAAAAACGAAAATACTCGTTTGTACCGTTCTGCGTGACGGAAACGTAATCACACCCGACGGAAGCTTCATACTGCAAAGCGGTGACAGGATATTCGTAACCGCACCGACAAATCAGCTTACACAGCTTTTGAAGAACCTCGGAATAATAACGAGAAAGATAAAACACGTGCTTATCTGCGGCGGAAGCCGTATAAGCTATTATCTGTCGGAAAAGCTCGTGCAGTCGGGTATCGACGTTACGATAATTGAAAACGATATGGAAAAATGCCTCCAGCTCTCATCCGCTTTGCCTGAGGTAAACGTCGTAAACGGCGATGCAAGCTCAAGCTACAGGCTCGAAAGCGAGGGGATCGAAGGATGCGACGCACTCGTTGCCCTTACGGGACTTGATGAGCTTAATATAATCATCTCTCTTTACGGTCACGCACACAAAGTGCCGAATATAGTCACGAAGCTCGATTATATCGACAACAGCGGCATACTCGATTTTCTGCCTCAAAGCAGTGTCGTAACACCGAAGGAACTGGGCTGTAACACTATCGTAAGATACGTGCGTGCAATGCAGAACCAGACGGGTGCTGCCTCCGCCGTGCATTTTATCGCGGACGGCAAAGCCGAGGCGATGGAGTTCAGAATAGACAAAAATACGCCTTACTGTGGAGAGGCACTTAAAAATCTCAAGCTCCGCCGCGGCGTACTGATAGCGTGTATCACAAGGAGAGGAAAAACGGAGATACCCGACGGTAATTCCTCGTATGCTCCGGGTGATTCCGTCATAATCGTTACAAATACAAGCAGTATAATACATAATTTTAGTGACATATTTGAATAATTAAGGGATAAAAATTTATGAATTATAAAGTCGTAGGGCGTATCATTTCGCAGATACTTGCCCTTGAAGCAGTCTTTATGCTTCCGCCGGTGTTCTTGTGTATTGCTGACGGAAACACCAAGACCTGCATTTCGTTCTTGCTGACGATCTTGATAATAGCGGTGATATCTTTGCCGATGTACCTCGTTTGTAAAAACGCAAAAAACACGTTTTACGCAAAAGAGGGATTCGTGTGCGTCGGGCTATCGTGGATAGTGATGAGTCTTGCCGGGGCGTTGCCGTTTTACTTTTCAGGCGAGATACCGTCGTTTGTCGATGCTTTTTTTGAAATAGTTTCGGGCTTTACGACGACGGGCGCAACTGTTGTAGGAGATGTTGAAGCACTCAGCAGAGGCGTGCTTTATTGGCGTTCCTTCAGCCACTGGCTGGGGGGAATGGGCGTGCTCGTCTTCTTGCTTGCGATAGCTCCTATGGGCGGAGGCGGAGCATCCGTTCACCTTTTGCGTGCGGAAAGTGCGGGGCCGAGTGTCGGCAAGCTCGTTCCGCAGATGAAAAAAACGGCAAAGATACTGTATCTTTTGTATATCGTGCTGACGGTCGTGAACTTTATCTTCCTCCTCATAGGAAAAATGCCGTTGTTCGACGCCGTCTGTACGGCACTCGGTACGGCAGGCACGGGCGGTTTCGGTACGAGAGCCGACAGTATGGCGTCGTTCAGTCCGTACATACAGACCGTGTGTATCGTGTTTGCGATAATCTTCGGTATAAATTTCAATATGTTTTATCTGCTTCTGATACGCAACGTAAAAGGGGTGTTTAAAAACAGTGAAATAAAGCTGTATTTTGCGGTAATTATTGCATCAACGGCAATGATAACTGCTAATATAAGCTCAATGTATTCGTCCGTTTCCGAGGCTCTGCGCCACAGCGCATTTCAGGTAACGACCATTATGTCAACTACGGGATTTGCTTCGTGTGACTTCAATACGTGGCCATCCTTTTCCAAAGCTATCCTTTTGGCGCTTATGTTTATGGGCGGATGCGCCGGAAGCACCGCGGGCGGTATGAAATGTGTCAGAGTCGAGCTTTTGTTTAAATCCTTCATCAGAGGCGTAAAGCAAACGCTCCATCCGCAAAGAATACAGCACGTGCGCTCAAACGGTCAGAACGTCGATGAAAAAGTAATACATTCGATGTTTTCGTATCTGTGCGCTTACGTTATACTTTTGGTTCTCAGCTTCGTTTTGATATCCGTTGACGGATTTTCCATTGAAACGAACGTTTCGGCTGCCATCGCCTGCTTTAATAATATAGGTCCGGGCTTCGATGCAGTCGGTCCTATGGTGAATTACGGAGGATTTTCCGTATTTTCAAAGCTCGTGCTTATCGTCGATATGCTCGCAGGCAGACTTGAGCTTTTCCCCATGCTCGTCCTCTTTTATCCGTCAACGTGGAAAAAATAAGAAAAATAAAAAATCCGTTCCCATAGCCCAAGTGTTCGCAAGGACACTTGGGCAGTTTTATTCGCCTTGCGGCGAGTTATATTGCTTCGCAGTGGTATTTGAACGAGACGTTCAAGTGATATTGCCTACGGCAGCTTAAGGCGAATAAAATATCACTGAAGCCACAAGGCTTCAATATCACTCCCGAAGGGAAATATCACTCTTTGCGAAGCAAAGAATATCACTAAATATAAAAAACCACCCGAAAAAGAGCTGTAATTTCTCTTCTGCGGGCAGTGTTGTCTTATACTGTTACAAGCAGGGAATTTGTGTGTCAAATTCTGTTTCTAATAAAGATAACTGTCCTTAGCAACCCCGTTCATATCGGGAACGGATTTTTCATTATTCATTTTCCTTTCCCCATACCGTATGACGGAGATTTTTTCAAGCGGGCGATTGATAATCGCCCCTACATTATCTCGTTTTTGCCCGTCTTACGTTGATACGGAGCTTTTTTATATGCCGACTTCGTCGGCGTGATATTTTCGCTTTGCGAAAGTGATATAAAACCTGACGGTTCGTGATATGCTGACTTCGTCAGCGTGATACTCTATCCGCCATAGGCGAATAGAGTTATGGAGCAAGCCCCCGCCCTACATCATACGGGTCGTCGTGGGCGCCGACCCCTACGATTTTATCTATCATCTATTATCTATTATCTGATTTTTCCCCCGCCCTACGTTGATACGGAGCTTTTTTATATGCCGACTTCGTCGGCGTGATATTTTCGCTTCGCGAAAGTGATATGGAACCTGACGGTTCGTGATATGCTGACTTCGTCAGCGTGATATTCTATCCGCCACAGGCGGATAGAGTTATGGGACGGCGAACCTTACATTCAGCCTTCTCCAGTGGGAGAAGGTGGCATCCGTTAGGATGACGGATGAGGTGTCGATTCATCATTCATCGGATTTTTTCGAAACGGCGGGAGCAAGCCCCCGCCCTACATCATGCGGGTCGTCGTGGGCGCCGACCCCTACGATTTTATCTATTA
>JAZOSS010000030.1:0-15626 GCA_045657205.1 Eubacteriales bacterium | reverse complement strand
TCTTACCGTTGCATCGTTGAGCCAGCCCATTCTTTCATCTCTTTGCGGACAGTCGGTAAGTATACCGTGGATATTGGCTCTTTCCGTCATAACGGAATTTTTATGTATGCGATCAACCATAGGGCATCCGCATCTGAAATCAGATGAATTATCAACGTCGGAATAGATAGCGACAGCAAAAAAATCTTCCTTATCGGGTATCACGCCGTAACCTTCAAGCTGCATATATCGAAAACCGTGATATGAATATGAAGGCGACCAGATTTTATCATTTGCTTCTTTTCCGTTTGCTATATACGTATCGGTTGCTTTCGCACCTCGGAGGGGTGCCATAAAAAGCTCACCCGTTTCGTCGTTGAGTATTTCGGCAAATTTCATTTTTACGTTTTGACCTTTTTTCATCCCGTAATAAAGCGGAAGCGGACAAAAGCCTGCTATGTTCTGTCCAAAGTCAAACACGTACGTATCGTCCGCCGTTCTGAACATTGAAATGGGGTGATAAAGATCATTCACGGTTATCGGTTGTACCGTCATAGGTTCAAGCTTACCGCCCGGTGCATCGCATATTACGGGTTTTGTGAAATGCTCAACGTAGCGTGCATCGTACGTTTCACCGTCAAAAATATGCGCAGAAACAGTGTTTGTATAAGAAACGAGCCAATCTTCACCCGTCGTTATTCTCTCTTCCTTACCGTCTGCATACTTGATATAAAGAATTGCCGCAAGCTGTGTTTTACCTTCAAAACCTATTTTTCTTCTTGTGTTCGCTCTTATATGTTCGCTGTCAGTATTGCGCCAGCCGGGTGCGACGTATATATCAAGTGTGGGAGAATGGCCGTCTTCAAAAAACTCGTAGAGGTCGGGTGATACGGTATAGTAGCACACCTGAGAGTAATCGGAGAAAACGGGATCGAGCATTGAATCGCTCAGCACCTCTCCATCAACTTCTATTTTCTGATAACCGATACCGCACGTGTAAAGTGTGGCAAATGCTATATTTCTTTTTACCTTTATCTTTTTTCTGAAGTGCAGCACACTTCTGCCCGTATCCTCGGGCATAGTGATAAACGGTGCGTCAAAATCGGTAACACCGCTATAGATCACAAATTCTTTAATTGCCGAATCGTCACATTTCGTTTCCACGGTCAGATCAACGAAAATCATTTCACCTTGCGGCAAAGCAGGACCGTTATATTCAAACGACTGCTCAGATGTTGCAACTATTCCGGTATCGAAAAAATCTCCGTCGTCTGTTGCAAAAACAGCACGGTATGATATCTGCTCGTCGTCGCTCTTATCACTTGAGAGCGACCATCCGATAACCGGTGTGTCGTTCTTGGTAATATTATTTGTTTCGCTTATAATACTGTGATCGAGAAAAATATTTTTAATTTTAAGCATAACAGACTTCCTTTTATGTATTTATGCACCTCTGATGATATCACCTTTTTTTACCTCAAACGGCATTACAAGGCTGAATATCATCTCGGGATGCGGTGCAGCTTCTATTTTTTCGCCTTCTTCGTTGAACATTTCACCGACGGTAAACTGTTTACCGGGGTACCCGGGCGACATAAGCTCCGCAAGCTGTCCGCTTACGACTTTGTTTTTTTGCATAAACGTCGCCATCTTCGTTTCGGGATCGTATGAAAGTGCTGTGGCGATGTACGATTTTTCACGGAGATATCCGCTTTGTGTCACAGTTTTTGCATCCTGCATCGGATCATCAAAGAAATAACCCGTGTCGTACTCTCTGTGGCTTACAGATGAAAGCTCATATCCCCATACGGGATCGTAAACGTAATTTTCGGGAGAATTTATATATCTGTCGCAAGCCATTCTGTACGTATTCGTAACAACTGCCGTATAATATGCGCTCTTCATTCTGCCCTCTATTTTGAGCGAATCGACTCCTATTTCAAAAAGCTCCGGGATATGCTCTATCATACACATATCCTTTGAGGAAAATATAAAAGTGCCCTCATCGGTCTGCATAATATCGGGAACGTCGTCGGGACGTTTCTCTTCTTCCATTCTGTAAAGCTTATAGTTCCAGCGGCAGGGCTGAGTGCACGCACCGCGGTTTGCATCTCTTTTTACAAAATGATTTGATATAAGGCATCTGCCGCTGTACGAAATACACATTGAACCGTGAATAAACACTTCAAGTTCAAGCTCTTTGGGAATATTTTTGCGTATTTCCTTTATTTGCTCTATGTTCAGCTCACGGCTTAAAACTATTCTTTTTGCACCGAGTGCCATATATGCACGGCACGATTCGCTGTTTACAACGCTTGCCTGAGTTGATATATGTATTTCGGCATCGGGAATAACCCGTTTAAGCAAGGACATTACACCGAGATCCGCTACGATAAAAGCATCTATTCCGAAAAATTTTATCTCATTTAAAAACTTTTCAAGCAAAGGAAATTCATTATCACGGGGCATCGTGTTAAGAGTAAGATAAACGCGTACGCCTCTTTCGTGTGCATATTCGCAGGCAAGTTTTAATTCGTCGTTGTCAAAATTGTCTGCCGCAGAACGCATACCGAACATATGCCCCGCAAGATAGACAGCATCAGCACCGTAAAGAATAGCGGCTTTCATTTTTTCAAAATTACCCGCAGGTGACAAAAGCTCCATATAATCTCTCCAATTTATTTTTACTGATTTTCATTTTTTACCTCGGCTATATTCTTATTGTGCTCGGAAAGATTTTTTCCGTAAAGCATTTCGCCGTTTTTACGTGAAATGAAAAAATAATAATTCGTTTCGGCAGGTTGAAGGGCTGTGAGTATTGCAGTAGCACCGGGATTACATACGGCACCGGGGGTAAGACCTTTATTACGATAAGTATTATATGGATGTTCAAGTTCAAGGTCGTCGGGTGTTATATCGTTTTTGTGTGTTGAAAAAGCGTACTGTATAGTTGCATCGCTTTCAAGATAAGGATAATCGTCAGGGCGTGCAAGTCTGTTATGGAACACACTTGAAACAAGTTCAAAATCGGTTGAATACTTTGCCTCTGCCTGTATCATCGAAGCGATAATTATATATTCATCGAGTGAATAATCGGATTTTTCTATTGCTGTATAATATTCTTCGCTGAATTTTGCATCAAAACCATCAAGAAGCGTTGTTATTATTCTCGTTTCGCTCCAGTCCTTAAAGAACTCGTACGTATCCGGGAAAAGGTATCCTTCGAGGCGGTATTTACGGTCAGGGGAAAGTTCTTCCTTTTCAAGAAGCTGTATAAATTTATACTTGCTGAAATCACCGTTTTGTATTGCATCGACAAATCCTTCTTCCGTACCCATACCGTTTGAAATAAAAAGATCTATTATATCGTCAATTGTATAACCCTCGGGAATGGTGAGGGTTATTTTTTCACGCACCTCACTCTTTTTCTGGAAGAAGTTGAGCAGTGCATCGTAGTTCATATCGGATGATACCTCATATTTACCCGGCATAAATCCGTCCGTTTCCTCTTTGAGTCTGGCATAGTATTTGAATACAGTCGGATATTTTATAACACCTTCATCACCGAGCATTTCTGCAAGTTCGTTCACAGTAACATAATTACCAAGCGATATCTCGGCGGTGACTTCTTTTTTCTGAAAAGCAAACAAGTCGTTTGCTATCGAGATAACAAAGAAACTGCATATTCCCGAAACGATAAGAACGAAGACGATGTATATTATCGCCATGATGACGCTGTACATCGAATTTGCCGTTTTTTCGACATAAGGATGCCCAAGCTCATCTGTTTTTACGTTTGAATTCTTATTCTCTTTTGTTTTTTTCTCGACCTTTATTTTTTTCTTACCGTTCTTTTTTTTAAATTCAAACATTGTTTAGCCTTTCTTGTAAACTATCTGAGTTTTACGACCGATGCTATCGCATAATATGCCACACATAGTAAAAATGAAGGTGACAAAAACGATACCAAAAAATCGTGTGCCGTTGCCATCCATTCCCTTTTCGGTGGATTTTCGTTTTCCGATACAGTAAATGAGTATTTATGAACTATGTACTCCGCGTGTGAAAAGTACACGAAAAGAAGTAACAGCAGCAACGAACCTATAACGAACATAAACAGCGAAGGGTTATCGGGCATCTTGATTATTTTCCACAAAATACCCTCAAAAAATATCGTAAAGGCATTATGCAAAAAATGAATTACCATGCACGGAAAAACGGATCTTGTTATAAGAGCCGTACCTGACAAAATAACACCCGATACGAAATAAAGAATGAAATCGTTTATTGAAAAATGCAGCATCGAAAACAGTGCTGAGGAAAGTATAATACTGCACAAAGCTCCGTATTTCTTATAGGACGATAACACTATCCCTCTGAAAACAAATTCTTCGCACACGGCAGGACATACGCAGTAAACAAGCAATACAAACACTGCATTTGAAAACGATATTCCGTCAACAGATACACTCGGCGTGTACTGTGCGTTGGAAAAGTATATCCCGGTCAAGCGTATAAAAGCCGTTGACAAGAACAAAAGTAAAGTTGTCGGTACTATGAATATAAGTGACGGAAAATTGAAACGCTTCAAATTCAGTTTGCTTATATAATTTGTTCCGTTTATACGGCAATAGAACAATCCCGGAAGTACAAACGTAATTATTTGCAATATCAGAACCGCAAAAAACATATTTGCTCCGCTGCTTTCACTGTCAAATCCGACAAAGGACGATAAAGAGGTCAAAATATACGTTGTTAAAACGAGAAGCGGAATTTGGTGACACGATCTGAACTTAAACAACGGAACATACCCCTTCCTCTGTTATGAGGGCATTGGCACGTACGTCAAACTTTCCTTTCGGAAGTGAGTCTGTAATAAGCTCCTTATATATTATACCTATCACGGAACCGCTGAAATTACCGAGATATCTGTCGTAATATCCCTTTCCGTAACCAAGGCGGTAACCGCTTTTATCGTACACCACGGCAGGGACAAGACAAATGGCGCTGCCCGGATCCTTTTTGTTGTATCTTTCATTGGTTTCGGGAGGTTCGGGGATACCGTATGAACCTTTTCGAAGCTCATCAAGCGACTTTACAAAATAAAAGTTCATTTTATTCGTTCCCGGTACGCATCTTGGATATGCAACCTTTTTACCGTCTCTAAATGCCGCCTCCGCTATTGCATCGACGTTTATTTCGTCACGCACAGGTGAATACATGAGCACGGTATCACAGTATCTGTACGACACACAGCCGAGAAATTTTTCGCATATCCTGCGGTCAAATTCTTTTTTATCCTCACCCGTTATATCGCGGCGCATTTTTTTATATTCTTCTCTTATTTTTATTTTTTCTTCGCGTAATTCATAGACCTGCATACATTATTTCCTCAAGAATTTTAAGGCTTTCGGCTTTACCCTTCAGCGCTTCGATTATTGCCGCGGAAAATTCTATAGCGCATCCCATACCTTTTGCCGTAATTATATTACCGCAGACGGTAACGCTTTTTCCCGTGTATTCGCATCCGTCAAGATATTTTTCAAATCCGGGATAGCACGTAGCTTTTTTTCCTTCAAGCAGTCCGTTTATGCCGAGCACTGACGGTGCGGCACATATTGCCGCTATTAAAATTCCCTTTTCATTTGCCTTTTTAAGATATTCTGCAATTTCTTTATCTGCTGACAAAGTTTTTGTTCCGATGCCTCCGCCGGGGAGTATCAGACATTCAGCGTTCACGGTGTCATCTTCGGTAAGCTCTTCTTTGAGCATATCCGCATCAAAATTTATACCGTGCGCGCCTTTGACTTTCTTACCGTTAACACCGACGGTCTTTATATCGACATCTGCACGTCTGAGCATATCAAGCGTTACAAGTGCTTCACATTCTTCAAGTCCGTCAGCACAAAACATATAAACCATATCGTTATCCCTTTCGTCAAACTGTTTTAATCAAGATAGAGTGCTTCGTATATTTCATCCGTTACAGTACCGTTTTCAACTGCAAGTGCAAATACCTCTTTGCCGCAAAGGCTGTAAAAGCCTTCTTTCTTGCAGTATATTTCATAAGGCGTTCCGTCCTTTTCAAGGAAAGCGTAGCCGCAAACGGTATCACCATCTTTAATGAACATCACATCTTTATCGTTTTCGGAAATATAAAGCTCAAAAAGCTCATGAGGAAGTGTCAGTGGGCTTTTGTTGTTTTCAAGATAAAGCGAATAAAGCATTCGGATGTCATCCGCTTTTTCAAGTGCGAAAGATGTATCATCGTTTATTCTGTACAGATTTTTAAAAACTTCCTTCGTGATATCGAACTTTTTGTATATATCATAATGAAAGCTTTCCTGCGGTACGATAAAGATGATCTTATCGCCTTTTTGCGTACAAAGCTTTACTGTTTCTGCCACAAGCACACGGAAAACACCCTTTAAACGGTATTTACTCAGTACACCTGCACCGTAAAGATACGATACATTACCTGCCCTTATAACGTGTATAACGCTCACAGGTTCTCCGTTGTATTTACCGAGAATTATTTCCGTATCATCTCTGTTTTCGATTATCTTATAAAATTTTTCCGCATATTCATTTACGGAAAATATTTCCCCGAACAGCTTTTTTGCTGACTGTATTTCCTCGGATGTTTTGCAATATTCTATTGAAAGACTCACTTTTGTCAATTATCTCCTTCAACCATTTCGTAGTATTGCTCCTTCGATATCAGAAGCTCTCTGGGCTTATTACCCGATGCCGCACTGCATATTCCAAGTTCCTCCATGCGGTCTATTATCTTTGCGGCACGTCCGTATCCTATTGACAGTTTACGTTGGAAAAGCGAGGTGGATACCTTGCCCGACTCAAAAGCAAATTCGATAGCGGGGCGAAGCATCTCGTCTTCTTCCTCTGAGCCGTCGGCATCATCAAAGAATGACTGCTTGCCCGAGGAAAGCTGTTGAGCTTCCCTTTCGATCTTTTCCTTTACTCCTTCATCATACTCAACCTTTCCGTATGTTTTCTTTATAAACGACGTAACGGCTTCAACTTCCGAATCGCTTACAAAAGCACCTTGCAATCTTCTCGGTTTTGAAATACCTACAGGAGCAAACAGCATATCTCCTCGTCCTATCAGCTTTTCCGCGCCTGCGATATCGATTATCGTTCTTGAATCGACCTGCGAAGAAGTCTTACAAGCAATTCTCGACGGAATATTTGCCTTGATACTTCCCGTTACTATATCAACGGAAGGTCTTTGCGTACCGACGATAAGGTGCATACCTGCCGCGCGTGCTTTCTGAGCTATTCGGCAGATAGACGTTTCAACGTCATTTTTAGCTGTCATCATAAGGTCGGCAAGCTCATCAATGACGATTACCATCTGTGAAAGATGTTCTTTCTCGGGATCGTTTGCCGTAGCTTCATTGTATCCGAATATATTGCGGCATCCGACGCTTTCGATAAGGCTGTAACGTCTTTCCATTTCTTCGACTGCCCAATGGAGCGCACCTGCCGCTTTTTTGGGATCCGTTACGACGGGAACGATAAGATGCGGTATTCCGCTGTACGGAACAAATTCGACCTTTTTGGGGTCTATAAGCATTATTTTAACGTCGTTCGGAGATGCTTTGCAAAGAAGGCTTATGAGCAAGCTGTTTATACAAACCGATTTACCCATACCCGTAGCACCTGCAACAAGCATATGCGGCATCTTTGCTATATCAAGATAGACAGGCTCGCCGACAACGTCAACACCGAGAGCGCACGTAAGCTTACTTTCCGACTTTTTGAAGTAGTCAGCATCAATCAATTCCCTGATTCTGACTATTCTTATGTCCTTATTAGGGACTTCAACGCCTACTGCATCTTTACCGGGTATCGGTGCTTCTATACGGACACCCGTGGAAGCAAAAGCCATAGCTATATCGTCAACGAGCTTTGATATTGCCGTAACACGTATGCCGGGGGCAAGCTTCAGCTCATATCTCGTTATAGTAGGTCCTCTTGAAATATGTACAACATTTGCATCTACGTTAAAGCTTGCAAGGGTGCTTATAAGCTTTTTGGAATTCTTTTCAAGCTCTGATGTGACGTCCGCAGACTGTTGGCTTGTATCAAGCTTAAGCAGTGACATCGGCGGCAATCGGTAAACCGGAGCATCCGGTTTCGGCATTTCTTCGGGAGGTGTTCCGATCGTCGTTTTTTCGACCTCCATTTCCTTGGTATCTTCCTTTTTTTCTTCCTCATTCATCGGAACCGTGGAATACGAGGCATCGGTAAATATTTTTTCAAGATCAAAATCCGCATCGGGATTTTTTTCTTTTACCGGAGCTTTTTCCGTTTTTTCTTCCTTTTTTTCTCTGTTGTGCTTTTCGTAATCAAAAGCCGATTTCTTTTCCTCTTCCGTCTTCTTTGTGCTGTGAGCAAAGGATATTTTTTTACCGCTGTTATCTTCAAGATCTATTCTGCGTGAATTATCGATAGGGGTGTCATCTTCTTTTTCGATGTCACAGCTTTCCAGTGAGTGATCAAACGGATCCTTATGCTTTTTTTCGCTATCTGTTATAGGCTGTGTTTTTTTGTTTTTCTTCGCCTTAATCGGTATTGGTTCACATTCCTCATCGGAATAATTGAAGCTGTTTCTTATGTCGTCGGGATCAAAGCCCTCAAATTCGTCATCTTCATCTTTTGCCGAATTGCGTTTTTCTTTGATGATATCGTACAGCTTGTACGGCGTTAAGCCGAAAGCGAGTATTCCGCATACGAATGTTACCAAAAAGAGCAAGAATACAGAAAATACGCCAATATACTTACAAAGGAATTTTGCAAGTGATCCTCCTATAACTCCGCCGCCGAGGAACGACTTCCCTTTTTCAAACATCAAAGCAGCTGTCATTTCAGCATCCGTTCCAAAGAATACAACGGATAAGAATGATGAAAGTGTCAAAACGGAAATTGCCCCAAAAGCAATGCGTATGTAAATCTTTTTTCTGGGATATTTTCCGACAGGATCAATAAGCTTAAGATAAAATAAACCGAGTGCTATCATAAAAAACGGTATCGGAATTGATCCTGCACCGAAAGTGCCGAATATTGCATCTCTCACCGAACGTCCGACAACTCCGCAAGCACCCGGGAACAGAAAACAAAGTGCTAAAAATGCACCGACGGTAATTATAACAAAAGGAAATATTTTATCGTATATATACGGCGGTCTTTTTCCCGAAATAAGCTTTTCTACCGGCTTTTTCACATCGTGTTTTACCGAGGATCTTTTAGCGGTACTTTTTTTATTTGTATTTTCTTTTTTTGTTTTTACTGTTGTTTTTTTATCAGCCATTCAAGTTTTCACACCTTCCGTTGCAAATTTGATAAAAGTCAGCGTACGACAGAGTAGATTATCGAACCGAGTCCTACAGCAAAGCAGTAGTACGCAAAATATGTAAAATTGGATTTTTTCGATATGTATATGAGAAGCTTCATCGCCATAAAGCCGAACACAGCGGCAAATACCATACCGACACCGTAATTAAGCCATTGGTCAGCTGATACGGATGCTGAAGCAAGATCGTCTATCTTCATAACAGCTGAGCCGAGTATTGCAGGGATAGAAAGAATAAAAGAAAATTTAACAGCGTACTGTCTGTCATAGTTACAAAGAAGACCGCCCGTTATTGTTGATCCTGAACGTGAAAGTCCCGGCAGCGTTGCAAACATCTGGCATATACCGACGATGAAGGCGCTTTTCGGTTTTGCGTTTTCACCGTTTACACTTCCTTGAGAAAGTCTGTCACTTATCATAAGAACGATACCGTTGAATATCAGGATACCGCCGACAGCGGCAGGGTAATTTTTGACCATATCGATTTTGTCTTCAAGACCCAAAACCGCAATTATAACAAGAGGAAGCGTTGCAACGATTATGCAAATAACAAATCTTTCGGTAATGCTGTATTCCGACAGCTTGAATTTACCCGTGAACACTTTTTTCATCATTGTAAAAAACGCAGGAACAAGCGGAAAAATATCACGTCTGTATACGATAAAGACAGCAAGAAGCGTTGCTAAATGAAGAAGCACGTCAAAAGCAGGCATCTCATCCTGTGAAAATCCGAAAAAGGATGACGCAAGTGCAAGATGCCCCGACGATGATATCGGAAGAAATTCACCGACACCTTGAATTATTCCCATCATTATGTAATAAAACATAAAGTATAACCTCGGTATAAAAAATATTATTTTAATTATATTATCATATAGCAAATAATATTTCAAGGGGTAATAAAGAAAATTATGAAAATAAAAAATGACGCGCTAATAGCTTTATGCGGGATAATATCCGTTCTCGGGGGTATGCTCAACGGACTCATCGGAACAGGTGCAGGGATAGTTTACGTTTTTCTCTTTTCTCTTTTGTATGCAAATGATGAAAGAAAAGAAAAAAAAGACGTTTTTGCATCTTGCCTTTTGACCACTCTCCCTGTTTGTTTTATCTCCTCGTTCATATACGCAAAAAGCTATTTTTCATTAAGCAAAGATATGCTGTTTCTTGTTCCGTCGGCATTTTTCGGAGGGATGTGCGGTGCGTATTTTCTCAATAAGATAAAAAACGTAACAGTCGTAAAAATGTTTGCTTGTTTAACAGGAATATCGGGGGTAATAATGATATGCAAGGCAATATAATCGATATAGTATTTACATTTATTTTCTGCACTTTATCGGGTATGGGTATCGGCGGCGGAAGTCTTTTGACCGTTTATTTTGTAACCTTAAGAAATCTTCCGCAGCTTTCATCACAAGGTATGACACTTATAATATTTACCGTTTGTTCTCTCTCTTCCGGTTTCATGAATTTACGAAAGCGAAACATAAATTACCGTTTGTGTCTTTTTCTTTCAGTATGCGGTTGTATAGGTGCGTGTCTTGGATGCGGTATTGCAGGGATAATTCCGGAAAGATATCTGAAGATTTTATTCGGTATTTTTTTAATTCTGACTTCAATTTTAGTCTTTGTAAAAAATAAAAATAATTAACAATTTCAAACAAAATATTTCCTTGAAGATGACAAAAAAGAGTGATATAATACATCAAAATGTGATTTTATAACATCTTTGCTGTGATTAAATATCACATTCAAAATCAGATTTAACAACACTTTTTTATGAAAGGATATAGAAAATGAACACATCAAGGCGCGATGTTATACGACGTATTCTTCAGTCAAAGCCCTTCGTTTCATTGCACGAACTTGAGGAAGTATTCCCCGATGTATCGAGTATGACGTTAAGACGTGATATCGAATATTTTGAAAAATCGGGCGAAGCCATCAAGGTGCGCGGCGGGGCAAGAAGTATGAAATTCATCACCACGTCAATGGAGGATGCTTTCAGCCTGCGTCTTAACTCAAATATGACGGCAAAGGAACGAATTGCCGCAGCTGCAGTAAACTATATCGAAACGGGGCGTTCGATATTCCTCGACTCGGGAACAACGATACTTAAAATGGCATCCATAATGCCAGACGAAAGGCTCTCGATACTGACAACGGGACCGAATATAGCTCTTGAACTTGTAAAGAAAAATCTCCCGATAATAAACCTTGTCGGTGGAATGATAAACAGAGATAACATTTCAATATCAGGTAATCAGGCTATATCTTTTATTGAGGGTATAAACATAGATACGGCGTTTTTGGTGCCGTCGGGCTTCTCCCTCGACAACGGCTTTACAAGCGGTAATTACAGCGAATCCGAGCTTAAAAGTCTTATATGCGAGAAAGCACGCAGAACGATCATTTTGGCAGATACTTCAAAGCTTGACAGAAGCCTTCCTTACACCTTTGCAAAGCTTTCCCAGATAGATATAATAATCACAAACGGCCCTGTATCGGATGAATTTATGAAAGCGGCAAACGATGCGGGCGTTGAAATAATAACAGCTGAATAAGAAAGGAAAATAAAAATGACATACAGCGAACAGAAACCTTACATAGGACACATAAACCAGCTTTTCAATGTACGCGAGTACAGATTCTGCGGCGGTTGGGCTGACGGCGTACGTGCAGTTGATATTTCAAACGGTGCAGGACTTACATTCACCGTTTTGGTTGACAGAGCGATGGATATTTTCAATATGTCGTACAAGGGCAAAAACCTTTGCTATCAGACGCCCGTAGGTGTAAAAGCTCCCCAATATTTTGATGCACTCGGTGACGGTTGGATGCACAGCTTCGGCGGCGGATTTTTCGTAACGTGCGGTCTTGACAACATAGGCGGTGACTGCGTTGACAACGGTGAAAACTTCCCCTGCCACGGAAGAATGTCAAATATCCCTGCGGAAAACTTCAGAATCGAAAGAGGTTTTGACGAAGGCACACCTTACGTAACCCTCACGGGCGATATGATGCAGACCGTTCTTTTCGGCACTCAGCTCACTTTGACGAGAAAAATAACGTGCAAATATATGGAAAATAAGATAAAGATAGAAGACGTTGTTACAAACGGTTCTGCAAGAGAAGCTGCCGAAATGATACTTTACCATTTCAACCTCGGTTATCCGCTTCTTGACGAAAATGCAGAAGTTGTAATTCCCTCCGCAAAGCGCACACCGAGAACCGAAATTGCTGCAAAAGAAATAGATCTCTGGGATAAATTCACACCCCCTGTTTTCGGTTACAGCGAAAGATGCTACTATCACGAAGAAATGAAAGCGGAAAACGGTATAGTAACATTCGGTATGAAGAATAAAGTGTCGGACCTTTCCGTTAAGATCTCATACGAAAACAAAAATCTTCCCTACTTTTTGCAGTGGAAGATGATAGGAACCGATGAATACGTTTGCGGTCTTGAACCCGGAAACTCCCCTGTTTGCGGACGCCACAAAGCACGTGAAGAAGGAAAGCTTCAAACTATAGCACCCGGACAGTCAGTTGATTATAAGCTTGAAATAAACGTCGGAGAATACGATAAATTTTAAACAGAGGTCCTTTTTATGAATATGCCTCCTCCGCATCATAACCAAAACAAAGTGAACGATGCGTACAGAATACCCCGTCCGAAAAGTATAAAGGAAGTTCCGTCGTATCTAAAAAAGATGATATCTGCTTTCTTCTACAGGCTGTTTTACATATTCAAGCTTGTGTGGGAAGCAAGTCCCGCGATACTTTTCGTTATGGTGTTTATGTCCGTATTCAGCGGTGTTATGCCCGTTTTATCATCGCTTATCGGCAAGGAACTGTTGAACACCCTCGCAAGAGCTTACAACGGTCAGATAGCAGCTTTTACCATCGTTTTATCACTGCTTATACTTCAATTTGCGTATTTGTTCGTATCGGATATCGTCGGCAGGGTCTCCAATCTTATAACGAGAATATGTGCCGAGATAGTGTCGAATCACATCAAGCTCAAGATAATCGACAAATCGAAGGATATTGACATTTCAAATTATGACGATCCCGAGTTTTACGCTAAAATGGAGAATGCGAACCGAGAAGCAGGTTCAAGACCGATATCGGTTTTGTCTTCCTTTTTCTCCGTGTTCAGTTCGCTCATAAGTGTCATAAGCTTTATCGTTATTCTGTTTAAGGTAAGTCCCTGGGCACCGCTTATAATGGTACTTGTTTCCCTGCCGTCAACGGTGATAAGCTTCGTTTACCGCCGAAAGAACGTTGACTTTATGTCAAAAAGAAGCAAGGAACGCCGTCAGATGTCGTATTATTCCGACATTATCGTGAACAAGGATATTGCAAAGGAAATAAGAATATACGGTCTTGCGGATACGTTTAAAGAAAAATATAAGTCAGTATTTGATAAATATTTCAAGGGACTTAAAAAGCTTATATTCGGTGAATTCAGGCTTAATCTTTTATCGGGGATTTTAGGTATTATCGTAAACTGTTTGCTGTTTGCATATATTGCAAAGGGTGTATACGAAGGAAAATTTGAAGTCGGTGACTATTCCCTTTACACAGGCGCGCTAAATACTATATCGGCTCGTCTTTCAATTATGATAGCAACTACGGCATCCGTATACGAAGGAACACTGTTTATCAATAATATGATAGCCTTTATGAGTGAAGAAACTCGCATAAAGCCGACAATAGATCCTCCGAGAATACCAAAGCGGCACATTGCACACGAGATCAAATTTGAAAACGTTTCATTCAGATATCCGGGAACGGAAAAGGACGTTATCAAAAATATTTCCCTTACGATAAAACCGGGTGACACGGTCGTGCTTGTCGGTCTTAACGGTGCAGGTAAAACAACGCTCGTTAAGCTTCTTACAAGGCTTTACGACCCGACGGAAGGCAGAATACTTCTTGACGGATACGATCTGAAAGAATACGATACAAAGGCTCTTTACGATATATTCGGAATAATATTCCAGGATTACGGAAAATACGCCGTATCGGTAAGTGAAAATATCACATTCGGAAATATATCTGCAGAAACGGATCATTCAAAAATAAAGTCCGCTGCTGAAAAAAGCGGTGCGGACGTGTTTATAAAAGAGCTTCCGAACGGATACGAAACCCCTCTTATGCGTTATTTTGAGGAAGGCGGTATCGAGCTTTCGGGCGGTCAATGGCAGAAGCTTGCAATCGCAAGAGCGTTTTACAGCGATTCCGACATACTCGTGCTTGACGAGCCGACAGCTTCTCTCGATCCGTTGGCGGAAGCTGAAATATTCAATAAATTTGATGAGCTTACAGCAGGAAAAACGTCTGTGTTCGTTTCGCACAGACTTTCAAGTGCAACGACTGCAAACTGCATAATAGTGCTTGAAGGCGGAAAACTTGAGGAAATGGGCAGTCACGGCGAGCTTATGGAAGCTCACGGCAAATATTGCGAACTGTTTACAACTCAGGCAAAAAGATATTCAGACACACTTGATACTCACAAAAGCCAAGAATAACAAAATTGGATCTCAATACACCGCTTGCGGGGTGCGGACGGGGCGCAATTAAATGCCGACTGCAGTGTGATAATAAAAGGAATTTAATATTTGATGAATAAACTTCAACAGTTCCGATTGGATTTCTAACTCTTAATGAGCCTGCCCCTTTTGCCCGGTACTTTTATATAAAGATTATTTTACGCTTGTGTCGGAAAGGTTATAATTTCCCGATCTTTTTTGATTGCGTAGTCGTAAGCGATCTTTGTACCGCTTTTGCGGTTGGTGGGAGAGTTTGATTCGTCGTAATAGACGATACAGTATTTGCTGTTATCTATCATTTCGTAATTACGCTTGACGTAGACAGCTCTGCCGGCACCGTGCAGCTTTTCGGGATAATACGTATCATCGTATAATGTCAAAAGATACGCTTTGTAATCATCATTAATATACGGGAATTCCGCCCTCACGTAAACTCGTTTTATGTGAGGGTATTTTTCTTTTAGCTCTGTAACAAGTTCAAGGCACAGGCGGTCAAACTCCGATTTACTGCCAAATAAAAATGTATTTACATTTTCATCCGTAATCAGTCTTTCGATGGTCTTTTTCAATTCGATTTTTAATTCTTCGGTTTCATTGATAGTTCTGTGGCCAAAAAAGCAGCAAGTATTCTCCATTTTCTTTCACTCCAAGTAAATTATTCTTCACCTATTATACACTATTATTGACTTAAAGTAAATAATCATTTACTTATAAAA
>JAZOSS010000029.1:0-10646 GCA_045657205.1 Eubacteriales bacterium | reverse complement strand
TGCGATATCGACGGCGCATACGATGCGTGCAAGAAAATATTCGGCATCGTCGGCGTAAGCCGTGCGGTAACGTGCGAAAAGAATATGGAAAGTATAATTTCCACACTCAAAAGCTGTGCACCTGATATGCTTGCAGGCTGCAGAACGTTCAAAGTCGAGGCAAAGCGTGCGGACAAGCGTTTTCCCCTTACATCCCCGCAGATATGCGACGAGTGCGGCGGTGCAGTGCTTGAAACGGTAAATGGGATAAAAGTTGACGTAAGACACCCCGATGAAATAATCAGAGTCGAAATAAGAGATGACGAAGCGTATATACACCCAAATCAGGAAAAAGGTGCAGGCGGTATGCCCGTCGGAACGAACGGACGCGCTCTGCTTCTCCTATCGGGCGGAATCGACAGCCCCGTTGCAGGTCATATGATATGCAAAAGAGGCGTAAAGATAGAAGCACTTCACTTTGAATCGTATCCGTATACGAGTGAAAGAGCGCTTGATAAAGTCGCAAAGCTTGCCGAGCTCGTTTCGGAATATAACGGCCATACGACGCTCCACGTCATAAACGTCAAGGAGATACAGGAAGAGCTGAGAGATAAGTGCGACGAGGAATACTTCACTCTGCTTTTGCGCCGCTTTATGATGAAGCTTGCACAAAGATGTGCAGAAGAGTTCAACTGCTCAGCCCTTATAACGGGTGAGAGTATAGGACAGGTCGCATCGCAGACGATGGATGCTCTGTGCGTTACCGACAGCGTCGTGACGATGCCCGTCTTCCGTCCCTGCATTGGTCTTGACAAAGAAGAAATCGTTGAAATTTCAAGAAAAATAAATACTTATGAAACCTCGGTGCTTCCTTACGAGGACTGCTGTACGGTATTTACGCCCAGACACCCGAAGACAAGACCCGAGATCGAAAAGGTAATAGCTCAGGAACAACGCATAAACACCGAAGAGCTTTTGCAAAGAGCGTACGAAACGATGTACACGTACGAAAGAAAAGAATAATTAATTTACCGAAAGGAATTTTGATATGTCTGTTTCAAACATACCCGAAATATTCGGATGCATGGTTTTCAATGACTCTGTTATGAGGGAAAGACTTCCTGAAGAAACTTATAGATCACTTAGAAAAACTATAGACGACGGCCGTGCGCTCGATCCTGCCGTTGCAAACGTCATAGCTTCTGCAATGAAGGATTGGGCTATCGAAAAAGGAGCAACTCACTTCACACACTGGTTCCAGCCTATGACGGGAATGACTGCCGAAAAGCACGACAGCTTCATATCTCCCACGAAGGACGGCGGTGTTATTATGGAGTTTTCGGGCAAGGAGCTTATAAAAGGCGAGCCCGATGCGTCATCCTTTCCTTCGGGCGGTCTGCGTGCCACGTTTGAAGCAAGAGGCTATACGGCGTGGGACCCTTCGTCGTACGCTTTTATAAAAGACGATACGCTGTGTATCCCCACGGCATTCTGCTCCTTCGGCGGTGAAGCACTTGACAAGAAAACTCCGCTTTTGCGCTCAATGGAGGCAATAAACAAGGAAGCGACACGTATGCTCAAGCTGTTCGGAACGGACGTTACGCGCGTAACGCCCAACCTCGGAGCAGAACAGGAGTATTTCCTTGTTGATAAGTCGCTTTACGATCAAAGACGCGACCTCGTGTTTACGGGAAGAACGCTGTTCGGCGCACGTCCTCCTAAGGGACAGGAGCTTGACGACCACTATTTCGGTACGATCAAGGACAGAGTAAAGCGTTTTATGCGTGATCTTGACGAGGAAATGTGGCGTCTCGGTGTCGTTGCAAAAACGGAGCACAACGAGGCAGCCCCCTCACAGCACGAGCTTGCGCCCGTGTTTACCACGGCAAATATCGCAACCGACCAAAACCAGCTTATGATGGAAACGATGAAAAAAGTTGCCGCACGTCACGACCTTGCGTGCCTGCTTCACGAAAAGCCTTTTATGGGCGTATCGGGCTCGGGTAAGCACAACAACTGGGGACTTAATACGGATACGGGCATAAATCTGCTCAAACCCGGCAAATCTCCGAGAGATAACATACAGTTTTTGGTATTCCTTGTTGCAGTCGTAAAAGCGGTTGACGACCATCAGGATCTTTTGCGTATATCCGTTGCCACGGCAGGAAACGACCACCGTCTCGGTGCTGCCGAAGCACCTCCCGCTATCGTTTCCATATTCCTCGGCGACGAGCTTTACGAAATACTCGAAGCAGTTGAAAACGATGCACTTTACAACGAGCGCGACCGTGTCGATTTTGAATCGGGCGTTCATATAATCCCCCACTTCAAAAAGGATACGACGGACAGAAACCGCACATCTCCGTTTGCTTTTACGGGTAATAAATTTGAATTCCGTATGCCCGGCTCTGCCGATTCCGTTGCCGAGCCGAATATCGCAATAAATACGGCGGTATCCGATGCACTTTGCTGTATGTCGGATTCCATCGAAGCGAAAATGGCAGCAGGTGAGAATTTTGAAGATGCGGTTCTTGATATGCTCAGAGAAACGATAAAAGCACATAAACGCATCATATTCAACGGTAATAACTATGCAAACGAGTGGATAGAGGAGGCTGAAAAGAGAGGTCTTTTGAATCTTGCATCCACCCCCGAAGCAATAAAGATGCTCAACTGCGAAAAGAACGTCGCACTGTTTGAAAAATTCGGCGTATTCTCCCGTGCGGAAATTAATTCCCGCCTTGAGATAATGTACGAAAATTACAGAAAGACGATAAAAATAGAAGGCTACACCATGCTTGATATGATAAAGCGCGAAATCATGCCCTGCGCGCTTAAATATACGCGTATTCTTTCGGAAACTGTCATCGCAAAGAGAACTGTTCTTCCCGAGCTTGAATGTTCTGCCGAAACGGATATGATAAAGAAGCTTTCTTCCGCAACCGACACTATCGCAAAGTGCTGTGATGTGTTGCTTTATGAACTCAGAAAGACGAAGGAATTTTCCGCAAAGGCTGATAAGGCTATGTACTACCGTACGAACGTATTCCCCGCAATGCAGAATCTCCGTGCGGCAGTTGATGAAATAGAGCCTTTGATCCCCGCTGACGTTCTTACTTATCCTACGTACGGAAAGCTGTTGTTCAGTCTTAATTAAAATGAGATATTTAAAATCAGTATTTGCAGTTTATTTGTGCATCTGTATGATACTTGCCTCGGCTTTGGCTTGTTTTGCCGAAGTCGAGGTAAAGGACTACGTCATCCCTGCTGATGAAAGCGTGCAGGCACTGTCACCGAATGCGGTACTGTACTGCGAAGACAGACAGCAGTATATGTATGCAAAGGGTGCAAACGAACTGATACATGTATCAGCCTTTGCAAAGCTTATGGCGGGTGCTGTTGCGCTTGATCTTTACTGTGACAGACTGAATGAAGAAGTTACGATGACAAGGGAATTGCTCGAAGGTGTTGGCGGACGCGTCATATATCTTGAAGTCGGTGAAACAGTTACGATAAACGACCTGCTTCACGCAACGCTTATGGGCGGTGCAAACGATGCGGCAATGGTTCTGGCAAGACTTTACACAGGTAATATAAACGACTTTATCGACCTTATGAACAAAAAGGCAAAAGAGGCGGGAGCCGTCAACACGACATATAAAAACGTAACGGGACTTTACGCCGACGGAATGACGACGACTCTTTACGACCAGATAAAGATCGCAAGATATGCCGCAGGTGTCAAAGGACTTACGGACATAACGAGTAAGGACAAATATATAATCCCCAAAACAAAATATTCGACGACAAGGACGGTTCTTTCGAGAAATCACCTTGTCAGTGCCTACAGAGATACGAGATATAAAACAGAAGGTGTTACGGGACTTTGCTACGGCTCGACGGATGAAAGTGGTGACGTTTTGCTCGTTTCCGCACAGCGCGGCGGTATGACGTATTATATGGCGTTTTACGGCGGAGGCGTGTCGGAAAGCGATGAAAACGAAGTGTGCTACGATGCCGTTTCAATGCTTGAATATGCGGAGGAAGGCTTCGGATTTGTTGACGTACTCAGTACGAAAAAGCTGATGAGTGAGATTGCCGTAAAGTACAATTCAACGACTGATACCGTTGGACTTGTTCCGGAGGCTGACGTTACACTTTATCTTCCGCTTTCTCTTGACGTAAAAAAAGATCTCGAGTATTCGATAGTAGTGTACGATGAGGAGCTTTCGGCACCCGTAGAGGAAGGCCGCGCGGAAGGACAGGTTATCGTGTCGTACGAAGGACAGGAGCTGTGCCGTGCAGATCTTGTAACGAAAGATCCCGTTTCGAGAAACAATATACTGTATGCACTTGACCGTATAGAAGAGTTTACGACGAGCAGACGTTTTATAGTGACAGTTTTGATATTTATCTTGCTTCTTATTGCATATGTATTGATATCGGCTGCAGTAAAGCATAAAATGAAAAAAAGAAGACGCAGATTGAGATGAAAATTAACAATATCGGTTTGTTATATATGATGTAATGTGATAGAATACAAAAAGGGGGTGCGTACGTGAAAAAAAACGAAAAAACGCCGAGCGGATACAGACACGAGAATAAATTTCTCATATCCGTTGACGAGGGACTTGAAATAGCATCAAAGCTCAAAGGCGTGATGAAGCTTGATCCGAATGCGGACAGACAGGGGAAATATACGATATCGAGCGTATATTTTGACAATTTTGAAAATAAAGCACTCAAAGCATCGGAATGGGGCGTGCCCAGACGTGAAAAATTCAGAATACGTGCCTACAACAGATGTGACGAATATATAAAGCTTGAGAAAAAAGAAAAAATAAGAGATCTTTGCCGAAAAAGATCCGTGAGAATAAACCGTGAAATATACGATAACATACTGTACGGTGACGGCAAAAGTCTTCTGACTCTTGAAAACGAGGTCGCAAACGAGCTTTACTGTGCTATAAAAGCAGAAGGCTTCAGACCCGTGACGGTCGTAGAATATGAAAGACGGGTGTTTGTGTATCCCGTGTCGGATGTCAGAATAACTATCGACACGAATATAAAAGGCTCAAGCGTCGGTGTCGATATCTTCCGTGACGGCGACACGTTTGCTCCCACGGTATCACCTGCAACGGCGGTGCTTGAAATAAAATACAACGAATTTCTGCCCGACTTTATCAGAAATGTCATACCGCATACGCAGATAACGAAGCAAACGTCGGTATGTAAATACGTTTTTGGCAGAACATATAAATAAGGAGATATAAAATGCAGTATCTTGCAAGTAATTTTTCGGATATTTTCAAAAACAGTTTTTTAACGGAGTCGGGCGCAAGTGCGCTTACCGTTCCTGCCGCTATCGGAGTTATCATAACGTCTTTGATACTCGGCGCACTCATTTGCTTCATTTATAAGCTTACGTACAGAGGGGTGCTTTTTTCGGCAAACTTCTGCCTTTCCTTGCTTGCAATGGAGCTTATAACGACGTTTATAATTATGACCGTAACTTCAAACGTCATTCTTTCGTTAGGTATGGTCGGTGCGCTTTCCATTGTACGTTTCAGAACGGCTATAAAAGACCCGATGGACATTGCGTTTTTGTACTTTGCAATATGTGCAGGTATAATGACGGGTGCGGGACTTATCTGGCTTGCAATAGCGGGAGTTATTATCATCGGTGTCGTACTTATTGCCGCAGGCAGACTTCCCCATTCCGAGGAAGCGTATATACTTATGGTATCCGTTGAAGAACAGGACGAGGAAGCCGTAAGCAAATATATTGCAAAAAGTACGGCTAAATCAAAGCTTAAATCAAAGTCAATAATAAACGGTGTTTCAGAAATAGCTTATGAAGTGAAGCTTAAAGGAAATTCAACGAAATTCCTGAATAAGATGAGTGTTTACCCCACGATTTCATCTATGACACTTGTAAAGTGCTCGGGTGAGTATATTTAAGGAGAATAAAATTGAAAAAACTGCTTTCTTTATCGCTTACGGTCTGCCTTCTTTTGCAGGCACTCGTTTCCTGCTCGGGAAGTATTCTCGATACGGACTCGGGTGATTCGTCAGAAACGATAATTCCGCCTAACGAGGACGGGATAATATTAAACGAGCTTATGCCCTCAAATAAGGATACACTCGTTGACAATTACGGCGAAAGCTGTGACTGGATCGAGCTTTACAATAATTCGGACAAAGACATAGACCTGCTTAACTATATGCTCACGGATGATCCTGCAAAGCCCGAAAAATTCGTGTTTAAGGATATAACCTTAAAAGCTCACGAGTATCTCATAGTTTATGCAAGCGGAAGAAACGAAACGGATGAAGAAAAACGCATAGTCCATCTGCCTTTTAAAATAAATTACGTAAGCGAAGTTGTGTGTCTTTTCGGCTCCGATGGCGTTGAAATAGGCAGAATAACCGTAAACGACGTTCCGACAGATTATTCCTGCGGACCCGATGTTAAAGGAAAGACGGTTATATTTTCCGAGCCTACTCCCGGAGAAAAGAACGTAACAAGTGTATACGTTCCGCAAACTCCCGACGTTCCGCTCAATACAGGCGGAAAAGACGTAAATACGCTTTATATAACGGAATACGCAACTAACGATTCTATCACGTTTACAGACGAAGACGGTGAGCTTTCATCCTGGGTTGAAATATATAACTACGGCACAGCCGACGTAAGCCTTTTCGGACTTTTTCTCTCGGATAACCCCGAAGATCCCGAAAAATGGGCATTCCCCGATGTTACGGTGAAAGCGGGAGAATATCTGCTCGTGTTTATGTCCGGTAAAACGAAGGATAATACAGATGGCGGTGAAATTCATGCATCGTTCGGACTTTCGGGTGATGAGCAAACGCTTTGCATCTACAACGGTAAGGCGGACGAAATAGACTGCGTAAACGTCCATAAGCTCGTTTCAAACCTCACCTACGGACGCCCGTCGGAAGATAACAACGCGTTTAAATTCTTCCCCAAAGCAACACCGGGAAAAGCGAATACAATAGCAGGCTTTGACAGCATAGAAAGCGCAAGATATCCCGAAAATAAATCGGTTTTTCTGAATGAGATTGTTGCCGTCAACAGAACGCTCGATACCGCCCCCGACGGTAAAAAGCACTCTGTTGGTCAGTTGTATGATTATTACGAATTGTACGATTACGTTGAAATATGTAATCTTCATAACGATACCGTAACACTCTCGGATTATTATATCGGGGACAGCCGTGATTTTTCAAAAGCCGTACAGCTTCCGGATATTGAGCTTTCACACGGTGAATACAGAATAATTTATTTCGGCGATGAAACGTATTACAGTACGAAAAAAGATGAAATATACGTAGATGCGGGGCTTAACCGCTACGGTGAAACGGTATATATATTCGATTCTGACGGTATTTGTACCGACAGCCTTGAATATTCATCATTGCTTGATCAAACGAGTGCAGGACGCGCAGACGGTAAAGACGATACGGTGTATTATTACAGAACACCGACACCGGGAAAAGAAAACAGCAAAGAAAAGCTCGGTGCATCCGCTCCTATACCCACGTTTGAAAAAGACGGCGGATACGTAAGCTCCGGTACACAGTGCATTATAAACGTTCCGAGCGGCTGTAAGGTGTATTATACAACAGACGGATCGCTTCCGAATGAATCCTCAAAGCTCTATTCCTCACCGATAACACTTGATAAAACAGTTACGGTAAGAGCAGTTTCCTACCGTGACGGACACTTACAAAGCGAGGACGTTTCGGCTTCCTACGTTGTTGGCAGAAAGCATACGATCCCCGTTGTATGCCTTACAACGGAGTCAGGTAACCTCTTTTCCGATGAGTATGGTATACTTGTCGACGGAATCAATTTCGACGAGTCCGCAGCCTTCCCCTATAAGTACGCAAATGCAAACTATTGGGAGGAATGGGAACGCCCGATAAGATTTGACTACATCGACAAAAACGGCGATCAGATACTGTCCTTCAATGCGGGAATAAAAGTGTTCGGTCAGTACAGCCGTGCAAAGGACCAGAAAAGCGTTTCGATATACCTGCGTGATAAATACGGCCCGAAGGAAGTTTCCTATCCGTTTTTCGGTGACGACTATGTAAACGTCTTTTCATCTCTCGCACTCCGTTCCTCAGGTCAGGACGGCAAATACGCACATATACGTGACGCTTTTGCCGCAGAAGCCGTAAGAGGAGTTATCGACGTTGACGTTATGGCGTATCAGCCCGTTGCCGTTTATATAAACGGCGAATATTTCGGCTTGTACGATCTGCGGGAAAGAATAAACGAGGAATATATTGCACACCATACGGGTGCCGATCCCGATAACGTAGATCTTATAAAAGGCGGTAACTATAAGGATACAAGCTATAATATTCTTGAAGGAACGATAGACGAATATAAAAAACTCGTCGATTTTCTTAAAAATAATTCTCTCAAAAACGAGGAAAATTACAAAAAAGCTTGTGAAATGGTAGACGTTGACGAGCTTATAAACTACTGGATATGCGTTATATTCTTCTCGAATACAGATTCGGGAAATATAAAGTATTATAAGGAAAGAACGGAAGACGCAAAATGGCGTTGGATATTCTACGATATAGACTGGGGTATGTTCCCGTCCACGTATCTTGAATATAATATGTTTTCCGAGGTGCTTAACCCCGAAGGACACGGTGTTGGAAACAGCTTTTCAACGCTCGTGCTTCGTTCCTTTATGAAAAATGCAGACTTCAAGGATAAATTTTTGACAAAGTGCGGAGAGTATTTAAACGGTGTGTTCGCACCCGATAATCTCGTTGTGCTCTATGATAAAATGATCGACGAAATAAAGGATGAAATGACATATCATATCGAACGCTGGAACTATCAGGACGATGCAAATAAGCTTTCTTCTCCGTACAGCTATGAGTCGTGGGAGAAAAACGTAAGCCGTCTGAGAAATATCGTGCTCGATAAACGACGTCAGACGATAGAGGATATGATAGATTATTTCAATCTTTCGTCATCCGAACAGCAAAAATATCTCGGTGAAGTATTTTAATACGTTTAAAATTTTATTTATATAAATCGGAGGATTCAAAAATGGATTCAAACAAAAGACCCGAAACGATGAAACGCATCACGACACCTGAACTTGCAAAACAGTTTATTGACGAGCAGGTCGCGCAGGTGCAAAAACAGGTAGGTAACAAAAAAGTATTGCTCGCTTTGTCAGGCGGCGTTGACAGTTCTGTCGTTGCCGCATTGCTTATAAAAGCAATAGGTAAACAGCTCGTTTGCGTACACGTCAATCACGGACTTATGCGTAAGGGCGAAAGCGAAATGGTTATTGACGTTTTCGGAAAAACACTTGACGCAAACCTTGTATATATTGATGCTACAGACCGCTTTTTGAATCTTTTGGCAGGCGTTGCCGAACCCGAAAAGAAGCGTAAGATCATAGGCGGAGAGTTTATAAAGGTATTCGACGAAGAGGCGGCAAAGCTTGAAGGAATAGAGTTCTTGGCTCAGGGTACGATATATCCCGATATTCTGGAGTCAGACGGCGTAAAAGCTCACCACAACGTAGGCGGCTTACCCGAAGATATGAAGATGGAGCTTGTAGAGCCCGTTAAGCTTCTTTATAAGGACGAAGTACGCGTGGTCGGTGATGCACTCGGTCTTCCGCACGAAATGGTGTACCGCCAGCCGTTCCCCGGTCCCGGACTCGGTGTTCGCTGCCTCGGCGCTATAACGCGTGACAGATTGAACGCGCTTCGCGAAGCTGATGCAATTTTGAGAGAAGAATTTGATATAGCAGGTCTTGCAGGTAAGGTTTGGCAGTATTTCATCGCTGTGCCGGACTTTAAGTCTGTAGGCGTACGCGACGGTAAACGCTACGAAGGATGGCCCGCTATTATCCGCGCTGTCAATACAACGGATGCTATGGCAGCTACAATAGAGGAGATCCCGTATGATGTGTTACATAAGATAACAGACCGTATCACAGCTGAGGTCGATGGTATCAACCGCGTCCTCTACGACCTCACTCCCAAGCCCTGCGGCACGATCGAATGGGAATGATTTTGCAAAGCAAAATCAACTATGATCGTTTCGCAGAAATGAGCATATCATAACATTTGGCGAAGCCAAATTCATAACTCTAAACTCATAACTTCTCTTTTTTCTACGCGAAACGAGTTATCAGTTATGATTGCCTTCGGCAAGTTATGATTGGCTTCGCCAAGCTTGTTTTAAGGAGATTTTATGTCTGACAGTATTTTGAGAGATAAATCCAAAGTTTTTGCCAAAGATATCGTTTTTCTTTGCTGAAAACTGAAACAAAACGGCGTAGAATCCGCATTGATAAACCAACTTTTGCGTTGTGGGACATCGGTTGGAGCAAATGTGCACGAGGCACAGTATGCGCAAAGTACCAAAGATTTTATTTCAAAGTTTGAAATTGCCCTAAAAGAGTGTAACGAAAGCGAGTATTGGCTGGAGCTTCTTTTTGAGGTGAACAGTCTTTGCGAGCAAGACTTCAAATATTTAGGAAAAAATTGTATTGAATTGCGAAGAATGCTGGTTTCCACGGTAACAACACTAAAAAACAAATAAAGGGCTTTCGGGCATTTTTGCAATTCAGAAAAACGCCTCTGCAACACTT
>JAZOSS010000028.1:0-39632 GCA_045657205.1 Eubacteriales bacterium | reverse complement strand
CTCTATGACCATTATACCATAAAATCCAATCTCTGAGTGTATGTGCATCTAATATTTCATATTTTCTACATATTTCTCGTTGACTTCCTTCTCCTCGCAGATATGCTTCTACTGCTTGCTTTCTGAGTTCTTCACTATATTTCTTGTTCTTCGGTGATTTCCTTTGCATAAAATAACCCCCTTAAAGTAGTCTTGAAAACTTTTTGTTTTTTCAAGTGTCTACTTTAAGGGGATTATATCAATCCGTTCTTTCAGGGATTTTTTTATTTTTTGCGGCTGTGCTTATTTGTTTTCGCACCTTTTTTGTTATTTTTTGTGTTGCCGTATTGCTTTTTTTGTTGGGGCTTGGAGGGCTTTTCGGACGGTGTCGGGTGAAGCGGTCTTACAAGGCAGTCCGGCGAAAATCCTATAAGATCCTCACGGTGGCATTTTTTAAGCGCATCAATTACCGTTTTTCTGTTTTCGGGACGGTTGTACTGCAAAAGCGCACGCTGGAGCTTCTTTTCTTCGTACGTTCTCGGTACGTAGACCTCTTTTCCGTCAAGCGGATTTATCCCCGTGTAAAACATCGTTGTCGAAACAGTACCGGGTGTTGGGTAGAAGTCCTGCACCTGCTCGGGTGCGTAGCCGCTTTTTTTAAGATACAGCGCAAGCTCGACTGCATCGTTTAACGTACTGCCGGGGTGGCTTGACATAAGATACGGCACGAGATACTGTTCTTTTCCGTACTCACGGCACAGATCGAAATATTTTTTCTTGAATTTTTCATATACGGAAATGTTCGGCTTTCCCATATATTTCAGCACGTTTGAAGAACAGTGCTCGGGTGCGACTTTAAGCTGTCCGCTGACGTGGTCACGCACAAGACGGCGGAAAAACGCATCGTTTTCGTCAAGCATAAGATAGTCGAATCTTATTCCCGAACGGATAAATACCTTTTTGACACCGGGGAGCTTTTTTATCTCGTCAAGCAGTTTTATGTATTCGGTGTGGCTCACCTTCAGATTTTTACACGGTGTCGGCGCAAGACACTTCTTTCTCGGGCATATACCGTGGGTTTTCTGCTTGTCGCACGAGCCGTAACGGAAATTAGCCGTAGGTCCTCCGACGTCGTGTATGTAGCCTTTGAAATTCGGCATTTTCGTTATAAGCTCAGCCTCTCTTACGACTGACTGAATGCTTCTTGAAACAACGCTCCTCCCTTGGTGAAATGCCAAAGCGCAGAAATTGCATCCGCCGAAGCAGCCTCTTGTATGCGTAACGGAAAGGGAAACTTCCTCGATCGCAGGCACGCCGCCGTCCTTTTCATACGACGGATGGTAAGTACGCATATAAGGCAGAGAATAAACACGGTCAAGCTCCTCCCTCGTCAAAGGCGGCATCGGGGGATTTACAACGAGCATCTTTCCGTCGTAATATTCCGTAACAGCTTTACCGTGTACGTGGTCACATTCGGAATACTGTTCACCGAACGCCTTTGCGTAGAGGGCTTTGTCCGTTTTCAACTGCTCGTATTCGTATCCCTTTACGTAATCGAAATGTATTTTGTCGTCGTACGTCGTAAGATACGCCGTACCTCTGACGTCGTGTATCTTTTTTATCGGTACACCGCTTGATAACAGCTTTGCAATACGCAGAAGAATGTTTTCACCCATTCCGTAGGTGAGTATATCGGCACGGCTGTCAACGAGTATACTGCGGCGAACCTTGTCGTCCCAGTAGTCGTAGTGTGCAAAACGGCGCAGAGATGCTTCAAGTCCGCCGAGGATTATCGGCACGTCGCCATAAGCTTCCCTTATTCTGTTGCAGTATACTATAACGGCGCGGTCGGGGCGCTTGCCCGCTTTTCCGCCGGGGGAGTAATAGTCGCTTGAACGCTTCTTTTTTGCCGCCGTGTAGTGTGCGACCATAGAGTCTATATTGCCTGCGCTTACGAGAAATCCGAGACGCGGACGTCCGTACTCCTTGAACGCTTCACAGCTTTTGTAATCGGGCTGCGGAAGCATTGCCACGGTATATCCTGCCGACTGCAGTACCCTTGAGATTATCGCTGCACCGAATGACGGATGATCTACGTATGCATCACCGCATACGTAAACGAAATCGGGCACGCCGTAGCCGAGTGCATCGGCTTCCTGTTTATTTATCGGTAAAAAACCGCCGTTTGTTTCGTTGTTCATTTCTTATCCTTTACCACTTGACATTTTACCGTTTGGTGAATATAATTTGTTAAAACGTATTATACACTATTTTTTTGTATATTTCAAGATGCGTATAAATGGAGAAAATATGAATATTACACTTATCGGTATGCCGGGGGCGGGAAAAAGCACCGTCGGAGTATTGCTTGCAAAATCGACTCTCATGGATTTTACGGATACGGATCTTCTGATCCAGAAAAAATATTCGTCGTCGCTGTGCGGTCTTATAGAAAAATACGGCGAGGAAGGCTTTAAAAAAATCGAGGAAGAAACTCTTTTGTCCCTGACTTGCTCAAATACGGTGATATCAACGGGCGGAAGTGCCGTGTACGGTGAAGACGGAATGAAGCATTTGAGAGATATTTCAACGGTCATATATCTGAAAGTTCCCGTACGTACGCTTGAAAAAAGAATAAAAAATATAAAAACAAGGGGCGTTGTAATGAAAAAGGGCGAAAGCCTTTCAAAGCTTTTTGAAAGACGTTCGCCGCTTTATGAAAAATACGCTCATATAACCATTGACGCAGGAAAGCTTTCGGCAGAGGAATGCGTTGAGGAAATACTGAAAAATATCTGAATTTTCGTTTAATTTATTTTATGAAAAAATCACAAAGTTATCAGAAAACCGTCGCACAGTTTAAAGAAAACCGTATTATCATATAGTAAAGAAGCTGAAAGAAGCCGTGACGTGCGGATTGTGTAAACAAAATGTAAAATAAAAAATAAGACATTTTACGGAAATAAATTACTACTTGAAAAACCGATATATAAGCTGTATAATAGCCGTGTATGCGAAATATAAGGGGGAAAACTGCTTTGGCGATATCTACGTTTAAAAGATATGAAAAGAAATTCATCATTACAAAAAAGCAGTGTGAAGAAATGCTCCCCATCATCGAAGAGCATATGACGGCTGACAAATACTGCATAGACGGTAAGTTTTACAGAATATGCAATTTGTATTTTGACACGAAGGATAACGACATCATACGCCATTCTGTGTCAAAGCCGTATCACAAAGAAAAGCTCCGTTTGCGTAGCTATGACAGGGCAAGACCCGATGACACTCTGTTCCTTGAGCTTAAAAAGAAAACGGGAAAGATAGTTACCAAAAGACGTGTGGCTTTGACTGTAAGTGAGGCAAACGACTACATATATAACGGCATCCGTCCCGAAAAAAAAGAGTATCTGCAAAACCAGGTGCTTGACGAAATAGATTATTTCAGAAAGATAAACGATTGCCATCCCGCCGTTTTCATCGCTTATGACAGACGTGCGTATTTTGAAAAAAACAACAAAGACGTCCGTCTGACGTTTGATTTCAATATAATCACAAGGCGGGAGGATCTCGACCTTACGATGCCCGTCGTCGGGGAGAAGCTTTTACCCGATGATATGATGCTTATGGAGGTTAAAATTCCCGGTGCTTTTCCGCTTTGGCTTGCACGTATGCTTTCGGAAAAGGGAATATATATGACGAGCTTTTCAAAGTACGGACGGGAATATAAAAAACACACACTTCACGAATATTTGATGATGTCGGAAAGCGACGCACAGTAAAGAAAGAGGTTTTAAAATGTTTCTTACAAATACGGTAACAGATACGGAAACGTCTGTAAATTCATATATTGATTCCATATTCAACGCACAGATAGCATCGGAGGCACTTACTGTTACGTCTGTTTTAGTCGTACTGCTTTCCTCACTTTTGCTCGGTGCGCTTATCGCTCTCGTTTACATATTTACACAGAGAAAGCACGGACACGATACATCCCTTTCGATATCTCTCATAATGATACCTGCCGTCGTTGCGGTCATCGTTATGCTTGTCGGAAACAGCTACGCAAGAGCCTTTACTCTTGCAGGTGCGTTTTCGATAGTAAGATACAGAAGCTTACCCGCAACGCCCAAAGATATTTCATACGTGTTTATGTCCCTTGCGATAGGACTCGGATGCGGTATAGGCTACGTCGGATACGCACTTTTGTTCTGCGTTGTGTTCATACTCATTATGCTTTTAATATCGGCAACCGGCTTTGGATATCCCAAAAAGCACGAAATGCAGCTTAAAGTCGTAGTTCCCGAAAATCTTAATTTCGAAGGAATTATCGACGATATACTCACAAGCGATACGGTGCATTGGCGCCTTGCAAAAGTAAAAACGAGCGACTTCGGCACGATGTTTGAGCTTATTTACAGACTCAAGCTCAAAAACGGCGTAAGCACAAAGGAATTTATGGATAAGATCAGATGCCGAAACGGCAATATGAACGTAGTAATCACCTACGCGGCGGATGAAACAAATTAAAAGAAGGTCCCGATATGAAGAAAAAAATAAATAAAAATTTAAAAAAAGCGCTGGTGACAGCGCTTTGCGTGCTTTGCACGGCAAGTATTGCTTCGTGTTCGGCAGAGGATATAAATAAACAGCTCGGTATAGCAACGAACCCTCCGATAACGGATGTCGTTACAAATGATGACGGAAATACCGTGTATAAAGGCGCTTACGGCGGACTTTTCGATGAAGGTAAAGTAATAAATATTGACATCACAATGGCAGGCTCCGACAGAACCGCGATGCTCGAGGCACCCGAAAACGAAGAATATTACAGCGCTGACGTCACGATTGACGGAGTGACGTGCAAAAACGCAGGTTTCAGAACGAGAGGAAACGTATCCTTCGTCAGCACGACGGATAACGACAGATATTCATACAAAATAAATTTCGGAAAATTCACCGACGGAACGTTTGAAGGACTTGACGAGCTTTGTCTGAACAATATGGCGTACGATCCGTCGTACGTAAGGGAATATCTTACGTATGCGGCACTTGCAAAACTCGGCGCACCGTCTCCGCTTGCGACGTTTGCAAACGTCACGGTAAACGGTGAGCTTGCAGGTCTTTACCTTGCAGTTGAGGCAGTTGACGACAGCTTTCTGACACGTGTGTTCGGAAACTGCGACGGTACGCTTTACAAGGCGAACAGGGACAGCACGATGATATCATCCGATACGGCGACCTTTGACGTGAAAAGCGGAGATGACGTATCGAAAGGACAGCTTAAGGCGATGCTTTCGAAAATGTCCGATACAGCCGCTCTTTCGGGAAGCCTTGACGTTTCAAGCGTTCTGAAATACGCCGCTGTAAATGCGGTGATAGCAAACGAGGATTCTTATCTCGGAGAAAAGGCGCAAAACTTCTATTTTTACAATCAAAACGGCAAGTTTTCGATAATCCCCTGGGACTTCAACCTTGCTTTCGGTACGGATACTTCGCAAAGAAAGGATGCGTACACGATAAAATCAGCTCTTGCGGAAAGCGATATATCAGCCCCGTACTTCGGAGTCGGTGCAAACGAAAGACCGCTTGTGTCAAAACTGCTTGAAAACGCTGAATACTACGAAGAATATATAGGATACGTAACGACTCTTGCGGAGTTTTTTGAAAAGCTTCCCGAGAATATAAGCGGTGTAAAACAGCTTATAGAAAACCACGTTAAAAACGACACGGAAGCTTTTTATACGTATGAGCTTTTTGAAAACGAATTTGATGAAAACGCCGAAAATTCGATGATGGGCTTTGTAAAGAAAAGAACGGAGTCGATAAAAACACAGCTTTCGGCACAGTGAAGGAGATAAAAATGAAGAAGATAACAGCATTTCTGCTCATCATATGTACGGTATTCTGCATCGGCTGCTCAAACGGAAAAAAACAGGAAGTTGACGTAGCCGTTCCCGTCGGAATGCAGTACGCATCAAGCAACGCCGCATATTATAACCTTTTCGTTCCTGCGGAATGGATAATAGATACGGCATCGGGCTCGTCAAGTGCGTACGTTTCGGAGCTTGATCCGACGAACGTGTCGGCAGTACGCGTAAGCGTTCCCGATCCGAGTGTAACGACAGCCGAGCTTTACTGGGAAAAATACAAAGAGGATTTCAGAGCGTCATTTACTAACTTTACAGTTGTTTCCGAAAACGCAAAAACTACTCTTTCGGGTAAGGATGCCTGCAAATACGAGTATACGGCATCGCTTACGGGTACGGATTACAGATACTGCTCCGTAATATGCGTCCTTAACGGAAGCGTGTATATGCTCACGTATACGTCGATCGGTGAATCGTACGAGGCGAATATGGAAGATTTCACCTCCATCTGCGATAATTTTATGATAAAGACGGGAATGACCGAATAAATGAAGCTTATCTATATGGACAATTCCGCAACGACACCTTTGTGCGATGCGGCAAAAAACGCTTTGATATCGTCCTTTGACGACTTCGGAAATCCCTCCTCGCTTCACAGCCTTGGACATACGGCTGAAAAAAACGTGGAAAAGGCGAGAAAAACGATCCTCGAAGCCGTCGGAGCGAAGGAAGAAAACGGCAGTATAATATTTACAGGAAGCGGAAGTGAGGCAAACAACCTTGCAATTTTCGGCACGGCGTATGCGAAAAAATCAAATAAAGGCAAAAAAATAATAATAACCGACAGCGAGCATCCGTCCGTTACAAACGCGGCGCTTGAGCTTGAACAAAGAGGCTTTTCCGTCGTTAAAATACCGACAGCCGGCGGCGTTGTCAATGAAGAAGCTCTTCTTTCAAGCGTTGATAACGATACGTTTCTCGTTTCGTTGATGACGGTGAACAACGAAACGGGCGCAAAGTACGATATAAAAAAGCTTTGTGCGCTGTGTAAAAGAAAAAATCCCGACGTTATATTCCATACGGATGGTGTGCAGGCATTTATGAAAACGGATATATCCGTCAAAAAAACGGGTGTTGACCTTTTGAGTATATCGGGACACAAAATAGGTGCACCGAAGGGAATAGGCGCGCTTTATGTAAGCCGTGACATTTTGAAAAGACGTGCATTAAAACCGCATATATTCGGCGGAGGACAGGAAAACGGATTCAGAAGCGGAACGGAAAATACTCTTCTTATAGCGGCATTTGCGGCAGCCGTCAATGAAAATTCATCAAAATTTTCCGAAAATATCGCACGTATGAACACTTTGAAAAGCTATATCACAGACAAGCTTTCAACACTTGACGGAGTCCGCGTGAATATTCCGCAAAGCAGTGAAGTATCTCCGTCGATTATAAGTGTGACGGTGTTCGGGGTGAAAAGCGAGGTAATGCTTCACCATTTGTCGTCTTACGGCGTGTACGTGTCAAGCGGGTCTGCCTGCTCGTCAAACCATCCGGGAACAAGCACGGCAATGATGTCGTTCGGACTTACGAAGGATGACGCCGACAGCACGGTGCGTATAAGCATAAGTGCCGAAAACACTGCAGAGGACTGTGACGTTTTGTGTTCAGCTCTTGAAAACGGTATAAAAACACTGGCAAAAAAAACTTTCAGAAAATAAGTTTACAAATTATTCAATATTAACTCTTTCAGTAAAAGGACAAACTGTGATATACTGACACAGATTATTACATTAAAAGGTTGGAACAAACTATGGCTAACGAAAAAGTAAAAAAGGTAAACACGGCGAACAGCGAGTCAAAGTCCGATATCTGGTATAAGATAATTGCTGTTTTTATAGGTATCGTCCTTGTGTTCGGTGCTCTTGTTGCGGTTATTGAGCCTACGGGTATCAGCGACTACATCTCCATGCATGCCACAACGGCACTTGAATCCGAGAACTATAAGTTCAATAATGCACACCTGACTTATATGGTATATTACTACTATAACCAGGAATACAGTCAGTACGCTTCTTACGGATACGCATCCTCTGCGGGCTTCGATACTTCAAAGCCTCTCAGCGAGCAGAAGTATTGGGGTTCTACAACCAAGTCCTGGCTTGACTATTTCCTTGAAAACGCAATAACAAACCTCAAGCAGTGCCTCGTGCTTTGCGAAGAAGCAAAGGCAAACAACGTGTCTTTGACAGATGAAGAGCTCAAGACGGTTAAGGACCAGGTAAAGGAAATGAAAAAGGCTGCTAAGGAAAGCGGCGTTTCTTTGGGACAGATGTACGGATCAAAGGGTATAAAGGCATCTGATATCGAATATTTGCTTGAGCTTCAGTCACTTGCAACAAAATATGCAACACAGGTAACAGACGGCTTTGAATATTCCGAGGAAGATTACGAAAAGTATTATTCCGAAAACGAAAAAACGTACAAGTTCTTTGATTACTACAGCTACACTGTAAAGGCTGAATACGAAACGAATGCAACAGATGCTGAAAAGAAGGCTGCAACAGAAGAAGCAAAGGCAGCAGCTGACGCTATAAAGGCGGCTATCGACGGCGGTAAGGATTTCGTAACGGCTGTATACGAGTACGAAAAGTCACTTGAAGATAAGAAGGAGTCCGAGAAGAAGGACGAAGAGACCTCCGCTGACACAAAGGCTTCCGACGATAAGAAGGAAGAGGAAAAGACGGAAGAAGAAAAGATCGAAGATCTTAAAAAGAAGCTTCTTACAGAAGGCGGCGCATACACGAAGGATGATGAATTCAGTGAATGGGCATACGGTGAGAGCGCTGCAGTAAACGCAACAAAGGTTATTGAAGAAACGGAAGCATATTCCGTATTCCAGCTTATCACACTTCCCGCAAGATACGAATATAAGACGGCTAATATCTACGCTATCTATATGTATGGCGATTCCTTCAAGGCAACAGACAAGCTCACATCCGAACAGGTAATGAAGGAAACGGCTGCAGAGGTTCAGGCAAAGATCGACGAATTCGTTGCAAAAGCAGATAAGAAGGCAGAAGACTTCGTTGCTATTGCAGACCAGTTCAAGGACAGAAACGTAAACGTAACAGAGCTTATCGAAAACGTTGATAAAAAGACGATGGACAGCCAGCTCGGCATCGAAGGCTTCGATGATTGGGCGTTTGCTGAAGGCATCACAGAAGGTACCGTAAAAGTATTTGAGGATGAAGAAGGCAAAGTTTATGCGGCTATCTATTATGCAGGTACGGGACTTGAATCCTGGAAAAATAACGTTGACGGCGATATGAGAAGTGCAGATTACGAGGAAACGTACAAGACGTTTGAATCCAAGCACGCCGTTACGGTAAACGAAAAAGCAACAGCAAAAATAAACTAAAAAACGTATCACCCCTTGCATCGCAAGGGGTGATATTTGTAATGATAGGTGATGAGTGAGAAGCGATAAGTGGATAGACACCAAGCCTTCTCTGCAGAAAAACAAGTTTTTCTACGTGGGAGAATGGGGGATGCGGTTACAAGCAACTACGTGGATGAGGCGTATGTGATATCTATAAATTCAAGCTGAACTTTTGCCTTCTCCAGTGGGAGAAGGGGGACGCAGTGGTGGATGAGGTGTCCGTGATATTTATAAATTTTAGCTGAATTTTATCGTTACGCACCGCCCTCTCCGTCAGCTGCGCTGCCACCTCTCCCAAAGTGAGAGGCACAGAACTCTATTCTTTCGTGCAACCAAAGGCTCGCCCTTTGAGGAGCTTTCACGCAGTGGGGAGAGGGCATTGAGAATTGATGAATAATGAATAATCGCCTTAGCCTTCTCCAGCGGGAGAAGGGGGATGTAGTGGTGGATGAGGCGTATGTGATATCTATAAATTTAAGCTAAACTTTTGCCTTCTCCAGTGGGAGAAGGGGGACCACGCAGTGGTGGATGAGGTGTCCGTGATATTTATAAATTTTAGCTGAATTTTATCGTTACACACTCGCACTCTCCCTCAGTCAGCTTCGCTGACAGCTCCCATTCCGGAGGGAGCCAAGAGAACGAGAAGTGATAAAAACGGCTATATATTTGTGCGATATTATTTGTACAGTTCTTTTATCTTATCGGCGAATTCGGAGATAAGTGCTTCAAGACGGCTGTCATCGTTTGTATTACCGTATATGCTTTGCGGATATTCAAAAAGCTTTGTCACGGGCATTTCAAAGGCACGTGATATTTTTAATAAAGTTTCGATCGTGGGATTTGCCTGTCCTCTTTCTATTTTACCGAGAAAGGTGACGTTTATGTCAGCGAATTCCGCAAGGGCTTCCTGAGAAAGATCCTTTTCACGCCTTATTTGTCTTATGTTGTTTCCGAGTACGGTTATATGTTTTTCCATTCTGTGTTCCTTTCGTTTACTATAATATAGGATATAATAATTTTATGCAATAAAACACATCTTATATGCAATAAAATGTTGCTTATAATATTGACAAGATGATATTTTTATGCTATAATGGCAATACTGTACAGGCTAAACGTGAAAGGAGAACCTTAAAATGGCTTTTTGGATACTTGGCGGTGCTTTAATACACGCAAGCGCTACCTTTGTAAAAATTTACTTTGGTTGGTAATATTGCTTTTTTGATGTAAAATAAACAAATGCGATATCGGCCGGTATCCGCATTCTGTTTATATAAAGATTTAGTTACAGATAACACTTGACAAATTGACGGTGTGTATATATAATTTCTATTATATGATCGGAAAGGTTGTGAAGAAAATATTTAACAACGGTAATAATGTGCAGTACGCCATTGAAGTAAAGGAGCTTGACAAAAGCTTCAAGCTTTCAAGTAAACAGCAAAAGATAGAAAAAACAAAAAGAAAGACGGTACACGCCGTAGACGGACTTTCTTTCTCCGTATCAAAAGGCGAAATATACGGACTTTTAGGCTCAAACGGTGCAGGAAAAACGACGACGTTGCGTATGCTTGCAACGCTTATAAAGCCCGACGGCGGCGATGCGCTCATAGACGGTGAAAGTATCAGGACCGCCCCTGCAAAGGTAAGAGGTAAGATCGGATTTTTAACAAGCGAATTGAAGCTTGAAGAGTATTTTTCCGTCGATTATCTGTTTGACTTTTTTGCAAAGCTCCACGGAATGAACGACGAAGATATAAAGAAAAGAAAAGCAAAGCTTTTCGACAGCTTTGCAATAAACGATTTTGCACACGTAAAGGTCGGCAACCTTTCAACGGGTATGAAGCAGAAGGCATCCCTTGCCGTATCGCTTGCACACGATCCCGATATAATCATATTTGACGAGCCGACGAACGGACTCGACGTGCTTACGGCAAAAGTCGTCACCGATTTTCTGTTTTTACTTAAAAAAGAGGGTAAAACGGTCATTTTGTCAACACACATATTCTCGCTTGCCGGAAGACTTTGCGACCGTGTGGGCGTCATTATGAACGGCAGAATGATAGCCGACGGCAAACTTTCCGAGCTTTGCGCCGATATGTCCCTTGAAGAAAAATTCTTCTCTCTTTACGAAAAGGAGGGTTACGAAAGATGAAAGATATAATCACAGTTATGAAAAAAGAGCTTACCCGTTTTCTGACGGATAAAAGAATGCTCGTGACTCTTTTTCTTCCGGGTATCCTCATATACGTGATGTACAGCTTTATGGGCGGTATTTTGGGCGATGAATTTTCGGTCGATGAAGATTACACACCGAAAATATTTACCGTCAACGCATCAGAGGTGCTTAACGGTATGCTCGGTGAAATGGGTATGGAAACAGTTGAAGTAACCGATATACAGTCGGGTAAAGACGCCGTTGCATCAGGTGAAGGTGATGCGCTTATCGTTTTTGACGAAAATTTTGACGAAAACGTGATAAAATATGACGTTTCACAGGGCAAAGCGCCTCACGTCGAAATATATTATAATTCGACCGTTGTTGAATCATCAAATACGTATTCCGCTCTGATTGCCGTGTTTAACGCTTACGAAGGCACTATGGCAAACAAATTTGATATAAATGCGGACCCCGACAGCGTGTACGATATGGCAAGCGAAGAAGACGTTGCCGCAATGTTTTATTCAATGCTTATGCCGATGCTGCTTCTGATGTTCTTGTTTTCGGGCTGTATGGCAGTTGCACCCGAATCTATATCGGGCGAAAAGGAAAGAGGAACGATGGCAACTCTGCTCGTAACGCCCACACCGAGAGCAAGAATAGCACTCGGAAAAATATTCGCACTGTCAATAATAGCACTTATGAGCGGTGCTTCAAGCACTATCGGAACGATCCTTTCTATACCTAAGCTTATGGAAGGAACCGGTGTTGATTTTTCATCCGTTTACAAAACGAGCGATTATCTGATGCTTGCAGGTGTAATTCTTACCACCGTGCTCGTTATAATAACGGTTATGTCTATCGTTTCGGCGTATGCAAACACGATGAAGGAAGCGCAGATGATATCGACACCTCTTATGATAGGCGTTATGGCGATCGGTATTTTGTCAGCTATCGGCGTATCAGCCGAGCCGTCAGTTTTCCTTTATGCTATACCGCTTTATAACAGCTCACTTTGCATAAACGGCGTATTTTCGCTTACTCCCAGTACAGTCGGCGTGCTTGTAACGTGCGCTTCGAATATCGTATTTACAGCACTCGGAATATTTATCCTCACACGTATGTTCGATAACGAAAAAATTATGTTCAGAAAATAAAAAACGGTCCCGACAGATCTGAAATTTTGAAGATCTTGTCGGGGTCCTTTTATTTTTCACATTTCTTTTTAATTTTGCATTTTGTACAAAAAGCGTGAAGCTTGCACATTGACACGTGAAGTGCGATAAGAAATATGATGAAGGCAGCACCGAGGGCTGTTATCGTCAGCCCTTTTTCGCAATTAACGGTCAAAAGCGGCTTGTTGCAGGCACATACGATATCTTGAAATTTTTTTTGCATACTTTTGCTCCTTTTCGTTGATGCTCTTATTATTTGGAGCAAAAGGCTTTTTTATACAAATTCTTTTGTGTATGAAACGTATTTTTAAATATTTTTCATTCGTGTTGACAAAACAGCTCCGTTCGTGATAAACTGATATTAACGACTATTTTGGAGCGTGAAAAAATTGATTATTCCCGACGGAATATTGAATATATTAAATAAGCTTGAAGAAAACGGTTACGAAGCGTATATCGTCGGCGGTGCTGTCCGCGATCATATAATGGGGCGTCCCATGCACGATTATGATATAACGACGTCGGCTCTGCCCGACGATACGGAAAGACTGTTTTCCGATAATATCGTTGCAAGCATCGGTAAAAAATTCGGAACGGTGACGGTTCTGTGCGACGGTAATTTCACAGCGGAGGTAACTACCTTCAGATGCGAAAACGGATACTGCGACGGCCGCCATCCCGATACGGTAACGTATGCAAAAACGGTGCAAGAGGATCTGTCACGGCGTGATTTTACGATGAACGCTATCGCCTATTCACCGAAAAGAGGCTACGTCGATCCGTTCGGCGGTATGAACGATATAAGCGAAAAAATAGTAAGATGTGTCGGAAATGCCGAAGAACGGTTTGAAGAAGACCGCCTGCGTGTTCTTCGTGCGGTACGCTTTTCTTCACAGCTTGATTTTTCACTTGAAAAAGATACTGATACAGCCGTAAGAAAATATGCCGATAAAATATACAGCGTATCTGCCGAGCGTATTTTTTCCGAGCTTTGCAAGCTTTTGTGCGGTGACGGAGTAAAAAGAGTGCTGATGGAGTACAGAGAGGTCATGACGCGTGTTGTTCCGTGCTTGCAGAGAATAGACGGCTACGATCAGAATAACTACAACCATTGCTTTGAGCTTTACGAGCATACGGCAAACTGCGTATCGTATGTTGATCCGGAGCTTCATTTGCGCCTTGCGGCATTACTTCACGACACGGGAAAGCCTGCGTGCCGTACGACCGATAAAGAAGGTGTATCACATTTTAAAGGCCATCCCGAGGCAAGCCGTGCGATAGTCTACGCAACGCTCAAAGCCTTGAAAGCCCCCGCAAAGTTGTGTGAGGAAATATGTACTATCATCCGTTACCACGACGAAAGAATAAAGCCCGAACGCGTGCGGATAAAAAAGCTTTTATCGAAGCTCGGTGAAAAGACGTTTTTCGATCTTTTGAAATTGCAAAAGGCGGATATACTGTCGCAAAATCCGAAGTTTTATTCAAGACTTGAAAACCAGAACAGAGTCTACGATATGTCACGTGAAATAATAAAAGAAGGCACGGCGCTCACCGTAAAGGATCTGAAAATAAGCGGTGACGACATAGTTGCCCTCGGCGTAAAGCCGGGCAAGGAAGTCGGTGAAATACTGTCGGGCGCACTTGATATGGTCGTAAACGAAATACTGCGCAACGACAGAGAAATGCTGCTTGAATACGTAGAAACTGTTATAAATAAAGAGAAAGAGGAATAAAAAATGTATAATTTTAAAATAGGTGTTCTTGTTGAATCGTTCAAAACCGATTTTGAAACGTCACTGAAAAAAGCATCAAATGCAGGAGTCGAGGGAATACAGCTTTACGTCACAAGCGGTGAAAACGATTTCCGCACGTTCGATGAAAAAAGAAAGACCGTATTTGATGAGCTTATAAAAAAATACGGTATTGAAGTTTCCGCACTGTGCGGTGATCTCGGCGGCCACGGCATAATGGAGGAAGAGGAGAATAAAACGAAGCTCCCCGATATGAAAAAGATAATATCTCTTTCAAATATGCTCGGAGTCGGTGTCGTAACGACACATATAGGCACTGTGCCGTCGGATAAAAACGAAAAAAGATATGAGGTTATGATAAATGCGGCAAGACAGCTCGGTGAGTTTGCAAAAGAAAACGGAGTGACTCTCGCTATCGAAACGGGTCCCGAAACACCCGAAACGCTCAAAGGTTTTATTGAGGATGCCGGTGTCGGCGGAATAGGCGTAAACCTCGATCCTGCAAACCTTGCAATGGTGACGGACGTTGAAGCGCCGCACGCAGTACGCGTTTTGGGAAAATATATCGTCCACACACACGCAAAAGACGGCATAATGCTCAAAAAGACGGAACCGAGAATGATCTACGACTTTTTTGCCTACGGCGGTATTGAGGATATGCGCCTCGGTGAATACTTCAAGGAAGTACCCCTCGGAGAAGGAAGTGTTCTGTGGGACGGATACTTAAAAGCTCTTGATGAGATAGGTTACAAAGGATTTCTTACGATAGAAAGAGAATGCGGAAGCGATCCCGAAGGGGATATCCGCACGGCTGTAAACTTCCTTAAAAACAAAATAAGAAGATAAATTGTTAATTTTTAAATAAGGTATTGATTTTTACAAAAAAATATGATAGAATACTATCGCTTATCGTGTTTGACGATGATTTTTTTGGTGAACAAGTTGATATTTTACCCGATAACGGGATATTTGTGTATATGAAAGGATAAATAAAAATGACATTCGTAAATATTTTGCTCGCAGTTCTTCTTATTATTTCGGCTATTGCCCTCGTTATTACAGTCCTTTTCCAGACAGGCGGCAAGTCAAGCAAGCTTTCGCAGACGATTGCAGGCGGTTCTTCCGATAACTACATAGGCAAGAACAAACAGCGCGCGAAGGATAAGAAGTATTCAAGAATAACGATGATAATCGCTATCGTTTTTGCTGTTCTCGTATTCGTTACGGCTATCGTTACGAACTATCAGCACAACACACAGAAAAACGGTACTGATACAGGCGCAGTTACAACAGCTGCACAGACAGGCAGTGTAACTGAAGATACAGATGCTTCGACAGACGCTGCAACTGATGCTGCTACAGACGTTGCAACAGACGCTGCAACTGATGCCGCTACGGATGCTGCAACGGAAGAAGTTACAGAGGATGCAGCAGTTACAACAGCCGCTTAATCTGAAAAACTGAATTTGATTTTGTAAAATGAAAAAGCAAGAGCGGAAGGATAAAACCTTTTGTTCTTGCTTTTGTTTTTTCAAAATGTACAATTCGGACGTTTTTAACATTTTGAAAAAGGTATTATTTTTGTACATATTGTACAAAAATAATTTAAAAGCTATAATTTTTTTAGAAATTTTAACGAAAATACTTGACAAAATGCAATCGCTGTGGTATTATTAAATCAGAAAGAGGGAAGACTCAAAAAGAGTAGTACCTGAAGTTGAAGGGAGTGATACCATTGGCATACAAGTCTATAATTGCCTTGGGAAGGCAATACGGCAGCGGAGGAAGAGAAATAGGTGAAAAGCTTGCAAGACTTATGAACGTTCCTTTTTACGACAGAGAGCTGATTGCACTTGCGGCACAAAAAAGCGGTATCTCACCTGAGACGTACGCAAGTATTGATGAAACCGCAACAAACAGCTTACTGTATGCGTTATCGACCGGTGCGTTTATGTTCTCGGGACACTTTTCCTCAACAATGGATCTGCCTCTGAACGATCGTTTATATATTTTGCAAAACAGAATAATAAACGAAATAGCCGAAAAAGAAGGTTCTTGCGTTATAGTCGGCAGATGCGCGGACTATATCTTGAGAAAAAATCCCAACTGCGTAGGCGTGTTTGTCTATGCACCGCTTGAAAACAGAATAGAAAGAATTTCAAAGAAAGACGGTATTACCGCAGATGCGGCAGAAGCAAAGATCATAAAAACAGATAAAAGACGTGCAAATTACTACAATTTTTACACGAATCGCGAATGGGGAAACATATCGAATTATGAGCTTGCAATAAGCAGTCATCCGCTCGGAACCGATAAAACGGCTGAAATGATCTTGAATTATGTAAAATACCGTGAAGGTGAAAAGTGATTAATTCAGAAAAATAGGAAAAGAAGTTGTGATTGTCATAGCTTCTTTTCTTTTTTTTCTTGACATTGAATATTTTGTGTTATATAATATACACTGATATATTTTATAATTCGGGTGGGCTATGAAAAAAGAAGTTATCGTTATTGCAGGAGCAACCGCGGCAGGAAAATCCGCCGTTGCACTTGATGTTTGCCGTGCTTTGGATGGTGAACTCGTTTCCTGCGACAGTATGCAGATCTACAAAAAAATGAATATAGGTACAGCTAAGCCCACGCTTGAGGAAATGGCTGAAATACCGCATCATCTTATAGATATAAGAGATCCCGGGGAAGAATTTTCCGCCGCTGACTTTACCTCACTTGCAAAGGATGCAATAGACGGTATCATAAAGCGGGGAAAACTGCCCGTAGTATGCGGAGGTACGGGGCTTTATCTTGATTCCCTTATGTACATAAAAGCGCAGGACAGCGCCGCTTGTGACAAAGAGCTGAGGGAAAAGCTTCTTCTCAATGACAAGCACGAAAATTGGCTGAAGCTTGCCGAAATTGATCCTCAGTCAGCTGAAAAAATACACGAAAACAACGTAAAAAGGGTCGTCCGCGCACTTGAAATATATTATCTCACGGGAAAGACCAAAACGGAAAACGACAAAGAACAGCTTGTTTTGGATGAAGAATATAACTACCGCATATTCGTTATATCGTACAAAGACCGTGAAAAGCTCTACAACAGAATAAACAAGCGCGTCGATATTATGATAAACGAAGGACTTGAAGAGGAGATACGGGGTCTTTTGCAAAGCGGTGAGCTTAAAGAAGGTACTACGGCGTATCAGGCAATAGGCTACAAGGAATTTGCCGATTACATAAACGGTCTTTCATCAAAAGAGGAAGCTGCGGAAACTCTTAAAAAAGCAACGAGAAATTACGCAAAACGCCAGATAACTTGGTTTGCAAGATACAAAAATGCAGAATTTGTATATGCCGACGAATATAATGACAAAAAAGAGCTTTCCGAACACGTTATAAAGCTCATAAACAAAAAGGGGGATGCACTTGGATAAAGAATATCTTAAAAGAGCAGGGCTGTACGTCGGCAGTGCGCTTCTTGCGATACTTGCCATCGTTTACGTCGTGTATCACCTTGTAAATGCGTTTTCAAACGATATCACTTTTGACGAGGCACAGTACAGTACGGTCGATGAAAAAATAATATCCGACGGATATATTTTCAGAGATGAAATGATTTTATACACAAGCCGCGACGGCATCCTTGACAGCTATTTTGCAGAGGGTGAGCACGTCAAGGCACATTCCAAAGTTGCCGCAGTATACAGTAATTCATCGAAAGACGTAAGAGAAAAAATACTGCAAATAGATAAAAAAATCAAAATTCTTAACGAAAGCAACGCAGTTTTTGCTGACGAGTCGCTGAATACGAAATATATAGATAAGCAAATAAGCGAAATGTATTATCTCATATGCGAAAAACTGTCTTCGGGCGATTACTTGTACGCATCCGAAAAAACGGACGAACTTTTGGTCCTTTTGAACAAACGTGAGATAATAACGAATAAACGGCTCAATTACAACAACGAGATAGCCGGATACGAAGCACAAAAGCACTCACTTGTCGGTGTGGGCGAAGGTGCTTTTGACGTGGTCAAAACACCGTATTCGGGATATTACTACTCTTATACGGACGGATATGAAAAGCTGTTTTCAACCTCCGTACTTGAAAATATAACCCTCGATGAGTTTAACGCCCTCACACTTTCATCTCCCGAAAGCTTTGACGGTGAAAACGGCTATTCCGCAGGAAAAATAATAAATGAGCACAGTTGGTATATTGCCTGCAAGGCAGATAAAACGGCAGCGGCAAGCTTTGCCGAAGGAAGTGTTTATTCCGTGCTTTTCCCTTATGAGGCAAACCTGAGCGTTGATTTTACGCTTGAGCGTATCGTGTCGTCACCGAAGGATGACGAAGCACTCCTTATATTCAAAACGAATACAGTTCCCGTGAATTTCAGTTTTGCCAGACGGCAGACGGTTGAAATAGTTTACAAAAAAACCGAAGGCGTGCGTATTCCGTCAAACGCTTTGCATATGGTTGACGGACAGACGGGCGTGTATATCCTTGATGAAAACGTGGTAAGATTTATAAAAACGGATATAATATACGAAGGCGACGGATATTATATATCCAAAACGGATTACGAAGAAGATACGGAAGTAAGGCTCAAGGAGCACGACAGAATAATTCTGACAGGCAAAGAGCTTTACGACGGCAGAGTGGTTGATTAGAAAGGTCGAAACGATGATAAATAAACAAATATGCGAAAAAATAATCGCACGTGTACTTAAAAGCGGTGCGGATTACGCTGAAATATACGCAGAGGATAAAAAAAGCGACACGCTTTCGATGATATCGAAGAGTGTCGAAAACGCACTCACGTCAAGATCGGTCGGCGCAGGTATCAGAGCGATAAAAGGAACGAATTCCGTTTACGCATACGGCAACGATATAAGCGAAAAGGGGCTTTCCGCTATTGCCGAAAAGGTGTGCGACGCACTCGGCGGTATGAAAGGGGCAGGGCTTGACGTCGTGCTTTCCGATGTGAATTTCCCCGTCGTGTGTCCCGTCGTTATTCCTCCGTGCGAGGTCGAGGCAAAGAAAAGAGCAGATTATCTGAAAAGCGGATATTTTGCCGCCATGGACTATTCGGAAGAAATAAAGCAGGTCACGGCAAGCCTTGCGGTAAGTGACAAAAACGTACTCGTTGCAAACAGCGACGGCGTGTACGCAAAAGACAGACGCGCATACGTGCGTATATCAATAAACGCCATAGCATCGAACGGAAGTGAGAACCAAAGCGGAAGATTTTCTCCCGGTACGTGCGGCGGATTTGAATTTTTCGATTCTCTTGATGCCGTTTCGGGCGGCCGGTTTGCCGCAAGACAGGCAATTACGATGCTCCACGCAGGAAAGTGCCCCGCAGGAAAAATGCCCGTTATTATGGGTGGCGGCTTCGGCGGTGTCATATTCCACGAAGCGTGCGGCCACTCACTTGAAGCTACGAGCGTTGCAAAGGGAAATTCCGTATTTTGCGGAAAACTCGGAGAAAAGATAGCAAACGAAAAGCTCACAGCATACGACGACGGAACGATGGAAGGACAGTGGGGCTCTATCTCAATGAGCGACGAGGGCGAAAGATCGTCTAAAATACTGCTTATTGAAAACGGTATTTTGAAAAATTATATGATAGATAAGCTCGGCTCTATCCGAATGGGTATGCCCTCAACGGGAAGCGGAAGACGTCAGGATTATACCTACGCTCCCACCTCACGTATGACCAATACGTATATAGCCGCAGGAAACGATAAAGAAGAGGATATATTCGCATCTGTTGACGAAGGACTTTACGCCGCACATATGGGCGGCGGATCGGTAAACCCCGTCACAGGCGAGTTCAATTTCAGCGTTCAGGAAGGATATCTCATCAAAAACGGCAAGATAGCAGAACCCGTAAGAGGCGCAACGCTTATAGGCAAGGGTGCCGAGGTGCTTATGAATATTGATATGGTATCGGATAATATGACGCTTGCCCAGGGTATGTGCGGATCATCGTCGGGTTCCGTTCCCACGAACGTCGGACAGCCGACCATCCGTATATCCAATATTCTTGTAGGAGGAGAAGTAGATGCTTAAAAATGATATAGTCGCTTTTGCACACGAAATTGCAAAAAAAGCCTCTGACGTGTGCGGACTTGAATACGAAATGTACGCATCCTGGGGCGACAGCTTCCAGGTAAAGGTCGTAGACGGTCAGATAGATAACTACAGCGTTCACGATTTTATCGGCATATCTTTGCGTGTAAAATACGAAGGAAAAATGGGATACGCTTCGACTACCTCCCCCGACGCATCGTTTGCAGGACAGCTTCTTGAAAAAGCAATAGAAAATGCAAAAATTACCGAAAGCCCCGACGAGCAGTTCATATACGGCGGTGATAAAGAGTATCCTAAGGTTTTGACGTCAAAAGCATCTCTTGACAGCGTTACCTCCGCTGAAAAGATCGAAATGGCAAAAGAGATGGAAAAGTACGCACTTTCTCACAGCGATATGATAATACGCACGATGGGAAGCTACGTTATTTCGGAATCTTCAAACAAAATGATATATAATTCAAACGGGCTCGACGTGTCGGAAAGCTCTGGATATATCGTGGCATACGTTATTCCGATAGCAAAAAAAGGTAACGAAATGAATTCGGGCTTTGCCTATACGGCAGGCTTCGATAAAGAAAGCCTTGATATAAAAAAGGCGGCAAAGGAAGCAGCGGAGGATGCGATACGCTTCTGCGGCGCAGGCTCGTGCGGCGGCGGAAATATGAAAACGGTGATAGATGCAAAGGCAGTATGCGAGCTTCTTTCGACGTTTTCGGGCATCTTTTCTTCCGATAATACGCAAAGAGGACTGTCGCTGCTTGCAGGTAAAGAAGGCGAAAAAATAGCATCGGAAAAGATAAATATAACTGATAAACCCGTGGTCGATTATTCATTCGGCTCACGTTCGTTTGACGACGAAGGAGTTGCAGCACAAAACACGGTGATAATTGAAAACGGTGAGCTTAAAACGCTTCTTTACAACTTGAAAACGGCTAAAAAAGCGGGATGCAAAACGACAGCCAACGCCTGCAAGGGCAGTTATTCTTCTCCCGTTGCGGTATCATTTTCAAACTTTATTTTGGAAAGCGGTACGCTTACGAAGGATGAGATCATACAAAAGGCGCAAAACGGCATAATGCTTACTTCCCTTGAAGGACTTCACGCAGGGGCAAATGTTGCCACGGGTGATTTTTCCTTGTCAGCTCAGGGAATACTCATAAAAGACGGCAAGCTTGACAGACCCGTTACGGGAATAACGGTAAGTGGAAATATTTACGAATTGCTCAAGAACGTGCAGGAAGTCGGAAACGACGTGTATACCGATCCCTTCGGGTTCGTAATATCCTGCCCGTCAATACTGCTTGAAAAACCGCTTCCGATAGCCGCAGAGGGGGAAAACGGCAATGACTGACAGCGATAAGATAACGATAAAAGAAAATATTGAAAGAATAAAGGGCGAAATAGGGGATAATAAAATATCCCCCGAGGTAACCCTTATGCTTGCAACAAAGACCGTAGATGCTGAAAGAATAGCATACGCAGTAAACGAATGCGGAATAAGGGCGATAGGTGAAAACCGCGTCCAGGAGCTTATGGAAAAGTACGAGGATATTAAAGATCTGCCGTGCGAAATACACTTCATAGGCTCGCTTCAGACGAATAAAGTAAAGTATATCGTCGGTAAGGTGTGTCTTATACATTCGGTCGATTCGGAAAATCTTGCAAAACAGATAGACAGCCGTGCAAAAAAACTCGGCATCGTTCAGGATATCTTGATTGAAGTAAACTGCGGCAGGGAAGAAAACAAAGGCGGTGTTATGCCCGAGGATGTGTACGATTTTTGTGAAATTATATCCAATTATTCCAATATAAGGATAAAAGGATTGATGACAATGGCACCCAAATGCGAAAATAAGTCAGATTACGATAATTATTTTTCACAAGTTTATAAATTATTTATTGACATTTGTGAAAAAAAGTTGGATAATGTAAAAGAGCCCATATTATCAATGGGTATGTCGGACAGTTACATACAGGCACTGAGAAACGGATCGAATTTCATCCGTGTCGGCTCTGCCGTGTTCGGCAAGCGAATTTAAAAATGATGAAATATAAAGGAGCTTAAAATGGGATTTTTTGACAAACTCAAATTTAACGGTCAGGACTTTGAAGATTCCGAAAGCGTTGAAGAAAACGATTACGAATATGAATATGAGGACGAACAGCCCTCAGCCGCACACGAAGAAAAGCGTACAGCACCCGTATCAACACCCGTGCGTGAAACACCTAAAAGCGGTATGAACGTAAGCGGTACAGCTTCTCTTGAGCTTAAAGTTGTAAGACCTAAGGAATTCGACTCTGTTCCCCAGATAGCGGACCACCTGCTTAACAGAAGAACAGTCGTTCTTAATCTTGAAGAAACAAACAAGGAAACGGCAAGACGCGTTATCGACTTCTTGTCGGGCGTTGCATACTCTCTTGACGGACAGCTCAAGAAGGTTGCTTCCAATACATACGTTATAACACCTCCCAACGTAGATGTTTCCGGTGAAGCTCTCCGCCGTGAAGAAAAGCACACGGAAGGCGACAACTGATAAAAATAAAACAGCTATTGTTGCCGGTCAAAAAAATCAAAGCGACCGGTCGTGATAGTTGTTTTTTAATTTTAAATTCCCAAAAATAAGTTTACTTTACAAATATTTACATTGCACGGCGCACGCCGGGAAAGGAAAATATGCTTTCTCCGCAGGATATAAAAAATAAGACGTTTTCACGTTCGGTACGCGGCTATAACGTCGATGAGGTCGATAAATACATCGACTTTTTGTGCGAAAAATACGAATCGCTCTACCGTGAAAACGGAGAACTTACATTTAAGCTCAACGCAATGACGGAAGGGGTCAAAGCTCCCGACAGAAAAAAGGAAGAAGAGATAAGAGAAGCGATACTCATTGCAAAAAGCAAGGCAGACGAAATGGTGGAAGATGCTCAACAGAAGGCAGACGAAATATACCGTTGTGCACAGGAAAATGCCGATAAGGTTTTAAAACAGTTCCGTGAGGATATCGTAAAAGAAGCGATGCTCATCGACTACCTCAAAAAGCATACCGAGGCTCTCAAAAAAGAGGTAATAGAAATATACAAGGGTGCGATTGCCGAAACGGAAAGTATAGCACCTGCCGAAAAATACAAAGGTGCGACGGATATAGATCTTCTTGTCAAGACCGTTCTTGAAAGTATGAAAGAGGACGTAGACGGTGACAAACCCCGAAAAGAAGAACCGTCACAAATGCCCGAGAAAAAAGCAAGACATACAGCCGTAAAAAAAGAATCGGGTAAGTTCAAGGGCGCCAGTATGAGAGATACTATCAAGGAAATAAACCGCCGTATAATATCCGACGATAAAGGACTTGACGAGCCGGGAAAGCTCGTGTCGGATTTGCAAACGGAATCGAAAAAAGGAAATAAATAATGCCGCTGAAAAAAGATGAATTGAAAAGATCCATACCGTGTTTTTTGCTGTGGGCGGTGATCTCCGCCATCGGCGTCATACTCGATCAGATAACGAAAAATATTGCCGTGGATTCTTTGAAGGGCGAGGGCGTAAAGAAGTTTATCCCGTATATTTTCGATCTCGTTTACGTTGAAAACCGCGGGGCGGCTTGGGGAATGTTTGCCGATAACCGCTGGGTGTTTATGAGCATTTCGACCGTTGCCGTAATACTTATGACGGGTGTTTTGTTCTTCTACGCAAGAGAGCATAAAATGTTCTGCATAAGCCTTGCTATGGTAATAAGCGGCGGTGTCGGTAATATGATAGACAGAGTTTTAAACGGCTACGTCGTGGATTTTCTTCGCTTTGCGTTTTATCCCGATTTTCCCGTGTTCAACGTGGCGGATATATTCGTTACCTGCGGATGTGCCTCACTTGCAATTTACGTGCTGTTCGTAGATAAAACGATATTCAAAGAGAAAAAAGGCGGAGAAGAAGATGCAAAAGACCGTTGACGAAAAACTTAACGGTGTAAGACTCGATGCAGCGGCATCCGAGATGTTTGATATAACGCGTTCTTCTGCCGTAAAACATATCGAAAACGGAAACATAACCGTTGACGGTGACGTGTGCGACAAAAAATACCGCCTGCGTACAGGTCAGACGGTATCGTATGATGAGCCGGAAGCGGTTGAAGATAAGGTCGTACCCGAGGATATCCCGATAGATATCGTTTACGAGGACGAATATCTTGCCGTGGTAAATAAGCCTAAGGGAATGGTCGTGCATCCCGCACCGGGCAATTACAGCGGAACGCTCGTTTCAGCGTTGCTGTTTAAAATGAAGGGCAGACTTTCGTCTATAAACGGCGTCATACGCCCCGGTATCGTTCATAGGATAGATAAAGACACGAGCGGACTGCTTATGATAGCAAAAACGGACGAAGCGCATCTGCACTTAGCCGAACAAATAAAAGAACACAGCTTTTTAAGGGAATACGAGGGAATAGCGAAAGGCTCTTTCAAAATTCCCGAAGGCGTTGTGAATAAGCCGATAGGAAGGGACTGCAAAGACAGAAAAAAGATGGCAGTCACCGATAAAAATTCAAAAGAGGCGATAACTCACTATAAAGTTCTCGGTGAGGGCGGCGGCTTTTCATATATGAAATACCGCCTTGAAACGGGAAGAACGCACCAGATACGCGTGCATATGGCGTCGTGCGGTCATCCGCTTATGGGCGACTGCGTGTACGGAGGCGGAAAAACGAAATTTGAAATTTCAAACGCCGAGCTTTTGCAAGGACAGTGTTTGCACGCAAGAAGGGTAGGCTTTATTCACCCGATAACGAAAAAGGAGCTTTACTTTGAAAGCCCCTTGCCCGATTATTTTTTGTCCGTGCTTGAAAAATTGGGAATAGATCCGCTTGATAAGTAAATTTTTTTAACACATTCGCAGGTCTTTCTGAACCCCTTGTCATGCCCGAAAACCGAAAAGTAAACGATAATTCCGTTTTCACTTACGTAAAATCGTTTTGAAAAATTGGAAAAAGACAGCTTTACACCGTACTTTTCGGCAGTTTTCCGTACCTTTGTGTAAGAGTCGGCAGAGCTTTGGCATACGGATAAAAGCGACAGCGGTCTTCCGCTTTTTTCGGAAAACGTCAAAGAAAACGGGGTGTAGCTTGTGATGTATCTTCCCCTTTTTACACTTTTCTCAAAAAAGATACTGCATAATTCACCGTTTTGGTAAATGTTCGGAGTATCGAAAGAAAATATTTCACCGCCCAGTGCGTTTTTCTTTACGTGTTCCTTGTACCCGTTTACGGCTTTTTTGAAAAAATTATTCAATGCCTTTGCGCTTTTGCAGTTTTCAAAAAACGGATATTTTATATGCACGCCGCATATTCCGTTTTCCGTGTTTACGGTGAAGCGATCTGTTTTTTCAATAATTGTCATACGTTTGATCTTTCGTTTTATTTTATTTATATTCGAATTACGGAGAATTTATGTGTCAGGATATTTTACTCGTTACAGAACAGCTTAAAGATATATTCGGTGCTGAAAAAATATACGTTTTCGGCGTCAAGTACGACTGCGAGGATACGCCGTGTGTCACCGATTTCGACGTGTGCATCGTTGCCGATATTGATGAATACGATAAAACACCGCTTTTGAAAAAAGCGTATCTGCAGATCGACTGCGATATACCGTTTGATATATTTCTGTACGGTGTTGATGATTTCAGAAGACTTGCGGAAGACAGTGCATCGTTTGTAAGCCGAATACTTCGTAAAGGAAAACTGTACTATGAGAAGAAATAATAACTCCTCCGACAGTAAACGGTACTACGATTGGCTCGAATACGCAAACGCGGACCTCGTTTCCGCAAGGGATCTGAGGAATAACGAGGAAACGCTTCTGTGTGCGGCGTTTCATTGCCAGCAAACGATAGAAAAGACCTTGAAGGCGTATTTTCTTTACGAGCAGGGATACGCTCCCGATGGTCACAATATAATATTTTTGTGCAGGAAGCTTTCTAAAAGCGATAAAGAGTTTGAACAGTGGATAGACGAGTGCATAGAAACGAATAACTACTATATACAAACGAGATATCCGCCCGATAAGCCGCTCGGAATAACGGATGACAAGCTCGGATATCTTATAAATTCCGCAGGAAGGCTTTACAACTTTACTATAAAAAAGATAAGAGAGGATATGAAAGAAAATGATAACCGATAAGCTTATTGAGAAAATAAAAGAAGGCGTATATGACGGTATGTTTTCACAGCTTTACACAGACGTAAACGAAGCGCGTGAAAGATATACGGATGCTGTTGCAGAGTTTGAAAAGCTTTACGGAAAGCTTGACTGCGAGCTGTTTTCTGTTCCCGGAAGAAGTGAGATAATAGGTAACCACACGGACCACAACAGAGGCTGTGTCTTTGCCGCATCCGTAAGCGTTGATATAATAGCGGTGGCATCAAAGCTTGAAGAAAACACAGTACGCATAAAGAGTTACGGCTTTGATGAGGACGTGTGCGATATATCCTGCCTTGACGTAGTTGAAAGCGAAACGGGAAAGTCGTCATCCCTTATAAGAGGCGTATGCAAGGGATTTGCCGACAGCAATTATAAAATAGGCGGCTTCTGCGCTTATACGACGTCAAACGTGGCAAAGGGATCGGGGCTTTCATCGTCTGCCGCATTTGAAGATATGGTCGGAAATATCCTTTCGCATTTCTACAACAGCGGTGAGGTGTCGGCGGTAAGAATTGCCGAAATAGCGCAGTTTGCCGAAAACGTATACTACGGTAAGCCGTGCGGTCTTATGGATCAGACGGCGTGCGCTTACGGCGGTTTCGTCTACATAGATTTCAAGAATTCACCCCCCTATATCGAGCAAAAGACGTTTGCACCCGACAGTATGGGATACGATATGTGTATTGTAAATACGTTCGGAAGCCATGCGGGCCTTGACAGCGATTACGCCGCTATGCCTTACGAAATGAAGTCGATAGCACGCGCTTTGGGCGGTGAGGTGCTTGCCGATGTCAGCGAGGATGAGTTTTATTCAAAGATCCCCGAGCTTAAAGCTTCCTGCGGTGACAGAGCCGTTTTGCGTGCAATACACTTCTATTCGGAGTGCAAGAGAGTGAAAGAAATGAAAGACGTGCTTGAAAAAGGCGATATCGACGGATTTTTGCGCCTTGAAAACGAGTCGTGCAAGTCAAGTGAAACGTGCTTGCAGAATATCTATCCTTTGCACGATCCCGACAAACAGGGCGTCGCTTTGGGACTTTGCCTTACGAGAAAATTCCTTGAGGGTAAAAAATATTCCGCACGTGTCCACGGCGGCGGCTTTGCAGGTACGATACAGGTATTTTTGCCGAAGGAGTGTACAAACGAATACAAAGAAAAGATCGACCGTGTTTTCGGAAAAGACGCTTGTGCCGTTCTTAAAATAAGAAAATACGGTGCAATAAAGCTTTAAAATTATAATATTAACAAATACACCCTTAATTTATATAAATTAGGGGTGTAAAATTATAATATTAACTTTATATGGAAACGGTGATAAAATGGCAAAAAAACAAAAGGAAAAGGATCCTCTTTCCTGCCGACTCGGCAAAGTAGGCGGACAGGCAGTTATTGAAGGGGTTATGATGAAAAGCGGCGAGGATATGGCAATAGCATCCCGTATGCCCGACGGCTCTATCAAGCTGACGAAGGATAAATTCGTATCCGTCCGCAAAAAGTACAAAATACTGAATATTCCGCTATTGAGAGGCGTTGTAAACTTTGTTGAAATGATGGTGCTGTCGTATAAAACGCTGTCCGTTTCAACTGAGGCACTCGGTATCGACGAAGAAGAGGAAATGACGAAATTCGAAAAGTGGCTGATGAAAAAGTTCGGCAAGGGCATAATGACATTCATTATGATCCTCAGTACGATACTCGGACTTTTGCTTGCACTGCTTTTGTTTACCGTGCTTCCCACGGCAAGCACGTCGGGAATAGATTTTCTTGTAAACAAGCTCAGTGAAGGAAAGTACAGTATCGACGGATACTGGGTAAGCGTTATCGAAGGTATACTCAAGGTCACGATATTTATCGTGTATCTTGCGCTCGTTTCGCTTATGGGCGATATCAAACGCACCTTCCAGTACCACGGAGCGGAGCATAAAAGCGTGTTCTGTTATGAAAAAGGACTTGATCTGACTGTTGAAAACGTAAAGAAACAGTCACGTTTCCATCCCAGATGCGGAACGAGCTTTATGTTTATGATGATACTTCTGAGTATCATAATCGGTATATTCCTGCCTGCTGACGATAAAATGCTCAGAGTTCTTTTGAAGATCGCACTTTTACCCTTGTCCGTCGGTCTCGGTTTTGAATTTATTATGCTTGCAGGTAAGCACCCCAATCCCGTAACGAACGCACTTTCCGTCCCCGGGCTCTGGATGCAGCACCTTACGACGAAAGAACCCGACGAAAAGCAGATAGAATGTGCAATAGCGGCTATCAAAGCAGCACTTCCCGACGAATTTCCCGAAGAAGTGAAGGAAGAAACGGAAGAAAACACCGAAGAAAACGACGAACAAAAGGAAACAGACGGTGCTGAAAATATCTGAATTACGCAGCCGGAATAAGGATATAGCGTTTGAAGCAGACGAAATAATCTGTAATACACTCGGTATCGACAGATCAAAGCTTTTACTTTGCAAGGATACTGAGCTTACAGAAGCGTTACTTTGTGAAATAGATGAAAAACTCACCCGCCTGCGTGACGGAGAGCCGTTACAGTATATTTTGGGCTTTTGTTGGTTTTACGGACGTGAATTTTTCGTTGACGGACGTGTTTTAATACCGAGATTCGACACGGAATGTGTGGTAGAATACGCCTTGAAGAATATAAAAGGCGGAAATATTGCGGATATCTGTTCGGGCTCCGGGTGCATTGCCCTGACGCTTTTATGCGAAAGAGAAGATATAAAATGCAGTCTTTTCGATATTTCACCCGACGCTCTTGAGGTGTCGAGGATAAACGCACGGAAGCTCGGTGTTTTAAACCGTGCAAGCTTCAACGAGTTTGATGTTATGTCGGATGAATGCTGGGATAAATTCGGTACATTTGATACTTTGGTGTCAAACCCTCCGTACATTCCGACAGGCGATATTCCGTCGCTTTCCCAAAACGTACTGCGTGAACCCCGCATCGCCCTTGACGGCGGTGCTGACGGAATGGATTTTTACAGAAAAATAATTGAAAGATCGCGTTCTCATTTCACACACGGTGTGAATATAATATTTGAAATAGGATACGATGAGGGCGAAAAGATGATATCCCTTGCAAAAAACGAGGGCTTATCCTGCGAGATAAAAAAGGATATAAACGGCCTCGACAGAGTCGCCCTTTTGACGTGAAAGCCGCACGATAACGGTTCACGCCCCGAAATTTAAATTTCTCAAAGTCACTATGATGACGGAATATGGAGATTGTATGAAAAAGATTGAGCTTTGTGTGCTGTTCGGCGGAAAGTCCTCCGAACACGAGGTGTCACTGTCAAGTGCCTCAAACGTGCTGTCAGCTATCGACAGGGAAAAATATAACGTCAGAACGATAGGAATAACGAAAAACGGCGTATGGTATCTTTACAAGGGCGATGAGAAAAAAATAAAGGACGGAAGCTGGGAAAACGAAGATAACGACACGGTCTGCATAAGCCTCGGCGGTGACGGAATGTTTACCACAAAGGGCGAAAAGATCCCGTGCGACGTTGTTTTGCCCGTGCTTCACGGTGAATACTGTGAGGATGGAAGACTGCAGGGACTTCTTGACACGTGCGGAATAAAGTACGTGGGATGCACACTTACAGCCTCCGATGCTTCAATGAATAAATATTTGACGAAGCTCGTTGCGGAAAACTGGTACGTTCCCGTAACGAAGTATATCCACGTAAGAGAAAGAAGATTTACACGTCATAAAGAGGAGCTTTTTAACGACGTTAAGGCTAAATTTTCATACCCCGTGTTTGTAAAGCCCGTTTCGGCAGGCTCGTCTGTCGGTGCTTCAAAGGTAAACTGCGAAGATGAGCTTGAAGAAGCACTTGCAAACGCCATAAAGTACGGCGGTGAAGCACTTATTGAAGAATACAAAAAGGCAAAGGAAATTGAAGTTGCCGTGTTCGGTAACGATGATCCCATAGCATCCGTATGCGGTGAGATAAATCCCGGAGCTGAATTTTACGACTACGATACGAAATATAAAAACGATACGGCATCTTTCTACATACCCGCAAGAATATCGAAAAAAACGTCAAAACAAGTCAGAGAGTATGCGTTGAGAATATTCAGAGCGCTCGGCTGCAGAGGTCTTTCTCGTGTTGACTTCTTCGTTGACGACGAAGAAAACATCCTCTTTAACGAGATAAACACGTTCCCCGGCTTTACGAATATTTCAATGTATCCGACACTTCTCAGCTACGGTGATGACGGAATGAAAAAGCAGGATATCGTTGACGGGCTTATAAAGCTCGCCCTGGAGTAAGATATGGATAACAGACCGATAGGTGTTTTTGACAGCGGTCTTGGCGGACTTTGCGCCTTAAAGGAGCTTAAAAGGCTTCTGCCGAACGAGCATTTTATATATTTCGGTGACACGGGCAGAACACCGTACGGAACGCGAAGCGAAGAAAAAATAACGGAATATGCGACGGACGACGTAAAATTTCTGACCGAACACGGCGTAAAGGCGATACTTGCCGCCTGCGGTACAGTCTCGGCAATAGCACTCGAAAAAATAAAGGACAGCGTTGAAGTTCCGATATTCGGTATAATCGACAGCGCATCAAAAGAAGCCGTAAGACTGACGAAAAACGGAAAAGTCGGCATAATGGGAACGGGTGCAACGGTAAAAAGCGGAATATTTGAAAAAAAGCTTGCTTCCCTCGGTGTGACCGATACCTGCAAAGCACCGTGTCCTCTGCTTGTGCCGATAGTTGAAAACAATCTTATAAATACCGAAATTGCGTATCATGCAATACGCCATTATATGGATGCACTCGTTACGCAAAACGTCGATACGGTGATACTCGGATGTACGCATTTTCCGCTTCTGGCAGAAAGAATAAGAAAGATATACCCGGGACTTATGCTGGTCGATTCGGGTGCGGCATCTGCAAGAGATCTCGTTGAATTTCTTAAAGAAAACGGTATGCTGTGCGAAGAAAAGCAGGGCAGAACCGATTATTACGTAAGCGATATGCCGAATAACTTCGACACGTGTGCGGCAGTCTTTATGGGCGGCGCACTCGGCGGAAATATACAGAAAGTAAATATTGAATAAAGGTGGATAAAAATGAATTACGGAAAGAAGACCTGGCTTATACCCGACTGTTTTTTGAATTCTGTATCTAAAAACGAAAGCATCAGCCACGAGGCAATATGCGTTATAAACACAACGGATAATGATGCCAATATCAAAATAACACTCTTTTTTGAAAACAGAGAGTGCGATGAGGGCTTTTCAGCGTTTTGCGGCAGCAAGAAGACTCATCACATAAGAATGGATAAGCTCAAAAAGGAAAACGGCGAAATGATCCCCCGCGATACGCCGTACGCCGCACTTATAGAGTCAGACGTTAATATAGTCGTTCAGTACAGCAGACTCGATACGTCACAAGTTGAAATGGCACTTATGACGACGATAGCGTATCCCGTTGACTGATGCGTTTCGTTGCTACCTGCCTGTTCGGTATAGAAAAGCTCGTAAACGAGGAAATAGACTCCCTCGGTCTTAAACGCGTACAGACTCTTGACGGACGAGTAATATTTGACGGTGACGTTTGCGATATACCGAGACTCAATATAAATTTAAGATACGCACAGAGAGTTCTGATACTGCTCGGTGAGTTTGAAGCAAAGACCTTCACACAGCTTTTTGACGGTGTAAAGGAATTACCGCTTGAAGAATTTGTCGGTGAAAAGGATGCTTTTCCCGTAAAAGGGCACAGCATAAAATCAACGCTTTATTCCATACCCGACTGCCAGAGCATAATAAAAAAAGCGTGCGTCGAACGCCTTAAATCAAAATACGGAATATCGTATTTTGAAGAAACGGGTGTGAAATATCAGATAGAATTTTTCATACTCAAGGACGTAGTCCACGTAATGATAGATACATCGGGCACTCCGCTTCATAAAAGAGGGTACCGTCCGCAGTCAAACGAAGCACCCATACGCGAAACGCTTGCAGCAGCCCTTGTAAAGCTTGCCCACGCAAGGCAGGACGTACTGTTCTGGGATCCCTTCTGCGGTTCGGGAACGATACCGATAGAAGCAGCGATGCTCCTGAGCAATACAGCCCCCGGACTTAACCGAGATTTTATTTCGGAAAGCTTTCCGATAATACCGAAAAAAGCCTGGTACGATGCGGTGGATGAGGCAAACGACAAGATAATAAGGGACTGTGCTTTTGAAGCGTACGCTTCCGATATATCACCCGAATGTGTAGATATAACGACGGCAAACGTAAAAAGAGCAGGTATGGAAAAGTATATAAAAGTATTTTGCCGCGATGCTTTGACGATAGAAACGTACGGCAGACGCGGAACTGTCGTATGCAATCCCCCTTATGGCGAAAGACTTATGACGGCAGATGAGGTCGAAACGCTTTACAGAAATATGGGTAAAGCCTGGAAAAATCTCGGAGCATGGCAGATATACGTTATATCCTCGTGTGAGGACTTTCAGCGTCTTTACGGCAGACGTGCGGATGCCGTGCGCCGTCTTTATAACGGTATGATAAGATGCAATTACTATCAATTTTTTAAAAATAAGAAATAAAGGAGATACAAATGGGAACATCGACGAAATACGTATGTACAATAACCCCGAAAATTGAAGAACTTGCGGGTATATGCCTTAAAAACGACAAAATACCTCACGAGCTTTATATAAAAAATGAAGTAAAAAGAGGTTTGCGTGACGTAGACGGCAGAGGTGTTCTTACAGGTCTTACGGAGATATCCGACGTAAAATCGACGGATATAATAAACGGTGAAAGAGTCCCCTGCGAGGGTGTTCTCCGTTACAGAGGCATTAATATAAACGACCTTGTAAACGGCTTTACACAAGAAAAGAGATTCGGTTTTGAAGAAACCGTCTACCTGCTTTTGTTCGGTTCGCTTCCTTCAAAGACTGAGCTTGACGAGTTCTTTACGCTTCTGGGTGCTTACCGTTCGCTTCCGACAAACTTCGTGCGCGACGTTATTTTAAAAGCTCCCACACCCGATATGATGAATAAGCTTGCAACGAGCGTTCTTACACTGTATTCCTACGACGAAAGGGCGAACGATACTTCCGTTCCCAACGTCCTGCGCCAGTGCTTACAGCTTATTGCAAACTTCCCGACACTTGCCGTTTACGCATATCAGGCATATATGTACTATATAGAAGGACAGAGCCTTTTTATACATATCCCCGATCCGAAAAGATCGACGGCGGAAAACATCCTTCATTTGCTCCGTCCCGACAGTAAATATACGATGCTTGAAGCTCAGCTTCTCGACCTTGCTCTTGTGCTTCACGCAGAGCACGGCGGCGGAAACAATTCGACCTTTACAACGCACGTTGTGACGTCATCGGGCACGGATACGTATTCTTCAACGGCGGCGTCGCTTTGCTCGCTCAAAGGCCCCCGTCACGGCGGTGCAAATATAAAAGTCACCGAGATGATGGAAAACATCAAAGAAAATGTAAATGTAAAGGACGAGGGCGCACTTACGGACTATCTTGCAAAGATACTCGATAAGCAGGCGTTTGACAAGGCGGGACTCATATACGGAATGGGCCACGCCGTGTATTCTCTGTCAGATCCGAGAGCCGAAATATTCAAAAAATACGTAAAGGCACTTTCCGAAGAAAAAGGAATGGTCGATGAATACGAATTTTACACACGAGTTGCGGATATTTCAGCGCGTCTGATATGTGAAAAGAGAAAAATATATAAAGGTGTCAGCCCGAACATCGACTTCTACAGCGGATTTGTTTACAGTATGCTCGGACTTCCGAAGGAGCTTTTCACGCCCATATTCGCAATATCGAGAATAGCAGGCTGGAGCGCACACCGCCTGGAAGAGCTTATAAATATGGGTAAGATAATACGCCCTGCATATATGAACGTCCTTGATCCGAAGCAGTACATACCGCTTGCGGACAGATGATACAATATGTAGAAAAAAATAGGTAAAAAATGTTATTTTACTATTGACAACAGACAGTTGTTCGTGATAAAATATCATTGCAGAATATATGAAAGGAGGATGAATTTATGGTAGAACTTAAAATCAGACTTGAAACGATAGAAAAGGTTTATTCTTTCGTTGCAACAGTTACGAAGTATGAGTATGATGCGGACGTTATTTGCGGCAGATACGTTGTAAACGCAAAAAGCATAATGGGACTTTTCTCACTTGACTTGCTCTCGCCTCTCACGCTCAATATCCACGCTGAAAATGCGGACGAACTTGTTGCTGAACTTGCACCGTACTTGGCGTGACGCCACGGTGCATTTTTCATCTTTGAATAATAATGTTTCACATTCCCGCATATGATTTAGTAATATATGCGGGGGTGGGAAAATGATAAAATTAAAAAAAACGGCTGTATGTATCGTGCTTGTTTGCACGTTTTTCGTCAATTTGTGCGTTACCTCCTACGGTGCGGAGCTTTCGGGAAATTACGATGCAAAAAGCGTAATACTGATAGAAGCATCAACAGGAAAAGTCCTTTACGAGGATAATGCAGATGAAATGCTGCCGCCGGCATCCGTCACGAAGATAATGACGTTGCTTCTGATATGCGAGGCTCTTGAAAACGGAGATATAAAGCTCGAAGATAAGGTGCCGGTAAGCGAATATGCGGCGTCTATGGGCGGCTCGCAGGTGTTTTTAAAACCGGGTGAAGATATAACGGTTGACGAGATGCTGAAGGCAATAACGGTGTCGTCCGCAAACGACTGCGCGGTTGCAATGGCAGAGTTTATTTCGGGAAGCGAATCGGCGTTCGTTGCGAAAATGAACGAACGTGCCGAACAGCTCGGAATGAAAAATACGTGTTTTGAAAACCCGACGGGGCTTGACGATACGGTGACACGCCACCTTACCACGGCGCGTGATATATCAATTATGTCACGGGAGCTTATGTCGCATCCTATCATCTTCAATTATACGACGATATGGATGGACACGATACGCCAAGGGCAGTTCGGACTTACGAATACGAATAAGCTGATACGCTTTTACAACGGTGCAAACGGACTTAAAACGGGGTCGACCTCAAAGGCGAAATTCTGTATTTCAGCCGCCGCAAAGCGCGACGGTATGCAGCTTATCGCCGTCGTTATGGCATCGTCAACGAGTGCTGCAAGAAACGAATGTGCAAAGCTTTTGCTTGATTTCGGATTTGCAAATTACGGCGTCGTTAATTATCAGCCGTCGTCTTTACCGCCTGTAAAGGTGAAAGGTGCGGCAGTTGATGAGCTTTCCGTATCTCATATGGGTTTTTCGTCACTTTTGCCAAAGGGTGACGTCAAAAAAATAACGTACGAAACGGAGCTTGAAGATACCGTTACGGCACCTGTGAAAAAAGGCGATAAGGTCGGATGCGTTAAATATATGCTTAACGGTAAGGTTATAGGAACGAGTGACATCACAGCGGATGCAGACGTGCCGAGGATCGGCTTTTTGCAAATGCTTGTATATATGTTGAAATCTTTTTTGAATACCTGATTTGAAAGGAATGGAATAAAAATGGCAGTTAAACTTAAAACGAAACATTTAGACGGATTTGTCGGCGGACACGAGCTTGCATCAATAACACCCGCACTTTATGCGGCGGCAGATACGCTTAAAAACGGTACGGGCGCAGGCAACGACTTCACAGGCTGGGTCGATCATCCCGTAAATTACGACAAAGAGGAATATGCACGCATAAAGGCAGCTGCCGAAAAGATAAAGAAAAGCTGTGATATCTTCATCGTTATCGGTATCGGCGGATCGTATCTCGGCGCACGTGCGGCTATTGAATTTGTAAAAAGCCCCCTTTATAATAATATGAAAAAGGATACACCCGATATATACTTTGCAGGTAACACGATAAGCCCTTCGGCAACGGCAGAGCTTATTGCACTTTGCGAAGGCCGTGACGTTTGTATAAACGTAATAAGCAAATCGGGTACGACGACAGAACCTGCGATCGCTTTCCGCCTTTTCAGAGAGCTTATAGAAAAGAAATACGGCGAAGACGGCGCAAAGGAAAGAATTTTCATAACGACGGACAAATGCCGCGGAACACTCAAAGCATTTGCTGACGAAAAGGGATACGAAACGTTCGTTGTTCCCGATGATATAGGCGGAAGATATTCCGTACTTACGGCAGTAGGACTTCTTCCCATCGCTGTAAGCGGTGCGGATATTGACGCTATGATGAAAGGTGCGGCTGATGCGCGTGAGCTTATGAAAAACGCTCCCGTTGAAGAAAACCCTGCACTTGCATATGCGGCGTACAGAAACATCCTTTACAGAAAGGGAAAAACAACGGAAATACTTGCAGCTTACGAGCCGTCGTTTGCTATGATGTGTGAATGGTGGAAACAGCTCTACGGCGAGAGCGAAGGCAAGGACGGCAAGGGTATATTCCCTGCATCCGTCATATTCTCAACAGACCTCCACTCCCTCGGTCAGTATATCCAGATGGGTATGAGAAATCTGTTTGAAACGGTAGTTACCTTCGGCGCTTCCCGTGATGAAGTAAAGGTTCCGTTTGATCCCGCGAATATTGACGGTCTTAACTTCCTTGCAGATAAGTCGCTTTACTACGTAAACAGTATGGCGGAAGCAGGTACGGTCCTTGCTCACGTTGACGGCGGTGTTCCGAATATGATGATCGAGATCGACGAAAGAGACGAATACAACTACGGCTACCTCGTTTACTTCTTCGAGTATGCTTGCGGCGTTTCGGGATACCTCCTCGGTGTAAATCCCTTCGATCAGCCCGGTGTTGAAGCGTATAAAAAGAATATGTTTGCTCTGCTCGGTAAGCCCGGATATGAGGAAATGCAGGCAGATCTTCAGAACAGACTCAGCAAATAAGACGACTTATATACAAGTTGAATAAAAAAACTGCAAAAAAAATAAAAAAATTAATTATTTTTCATAAAAACCCTTGAAAAAAACGAAGAAGTATAGTATAATACAGTCAGGGTAAATATCTATAACTCAGGAGGAAGTTCACTATGTTAAAATTAATTGCAGGCGTAAAAGGTACGGGAAAAACAAAGCAGCTTATCGACCTTACCAATAAAGCGCTTATAGATTCTACAGGTTCAGTCGTATGCCTTGAACAGGGCACGAAATTGATCTATGATATAAAGCACCAGGTTCGCCTTATCGACACAAGCGAGTATATGATCTGTGACGGTCAGTCATTGTTCGGATTCGTTTCCGGTATATATGCAAGTAACCACGATATTACACATATCTTCATAGATTCTGCGCTTAAAATATGCAAGGACGATATGGCATCCTTTGAGTATTTCCTCAAGGAATGCGAAGCGTTCTCCGCACGTACAAACGTTGACGTCATACTCACAGCTTCAATGCCCGTTGAAAACTTGACTGACGCAATGAAAAAGTACGCTTAATCATTTGATTTAAAGCATAAAAAACGGCTCATTTTCGGATGAGCCGTTTTTATTTGATGGAATACCGGTCTTACTTGTGGGTGAATGGATGTTTTTTGATCATATGCCGCAAATCGTGAAGCACTTGTGTTTGTCCAAACATTCTTCTGCCCACGGCGTAAGTTCTTCAATAACGAGCTTCCACTCTTCGTTTTCTTTGGATCTTTCGACAATTTTGCGCCAACGCTCTTTTTCAATTACGTTATCCGGACCGAAATAATCAAACTTGCCTTGAGGATCTGCGAAAAGACGGAAAAGCAAAAGCTCTTCAAATAAGTCGCCGTGGATGCAAATTGAGTCTTTAAGCCAGTGTTTGTTTCTGTATTTGCCTTTCACAAATTCAAAATAGTATGTGCTGCCCGATGCTTTTCTTTCTTCTTCGTTAACAAAATATTTCATGATTAATTCACCTTGGGTATCATTGTCAAAATGAATAAAACTGCGAGACTTCTTATAAGAAGTCTCGCATGGTTTTGCAATTTTTATTCTTGCTTATCAGTTTGCTTTGTCGTATTTTGCGATGATGTCGTTAAGCTCCTGTGTAGCATCCTTTATGTGACGCTTGATCGTTGAAGAATAAGGTGTGGAGTCGTTAGAGATAAGCTTCTGGAATGCGTTGTGCAAGCTTATATCGGGGTTGAACAGACCGAAGTCGTAAAGACGGGAGTTACGGCAAAGGTCGAGCATTTCGTACGATTTTTCGTCACGTGTTGCCTTACCTGCAAGTGTCTGTTCGTAGTAAGCGGGACGAACCGTGTAGTAGGATTCCCAGCAAAGTGTTTCAACTACCGTACCGATCTGGTCAATTTCCGTTTCGGAATAACCGAAAGCGGGAATCGACATAACCATAATGCAGGGGTCGTTTGTTGTGTAGTAGTTCTTCTGAGCTGAGTTGTACTTAGGATAGGGAACTATACCGAAGTCATCTTCCATATCACGGAATTTCGTGTTTGCATATCCTGTGATCTCAGCCAGGAAGAGTGCGCGGCCTTCAAAGAAAGCATCGGTGATACCATCGCCGAAGAGAGTTGTGTTACCGCTGTGGAGCAGCGTTACGATCTTTTCCTGAAGTTTAACGACGTTTTCGTTGTCACCGACGACGATCTTAGGATAGTTTGCTTCATCTTTACCGCAGATCGTCATTCCCGCGCCGTAGAAGAAGTTACGCGCAGAACCGGGGTGAGCGGCAAAAGCGTATGTATCTTCCTTATCCCAGACACCGTCACCGTTGTCTGTTGAAACGTTTTCAAGCATCTTTACGAAGTTGTCAAACGTCCATGTGTTGTTCTTTACCATATCGTACGGATCTTCAAGGCCGTATTTTGTGATAAGGTTTTTGTTGTACATCATTATCCACGTGCAGTGCATATCCATCGTCGTCATATCGTTAACGGATGAATACAAAGTCGAACCTATCGACATACCTTCTGTGTAGTTTCTGTCATACCAGGGAGAATCAAGGTTGATGGAATCTACGTTG